>NZ_JAESLH010000021.1:0-37292 GCF_017892545.1 Staphylococcus sp. GDY8P67P | reverse complement strand
GTAAGACTTATGCATGAGCATAAAAAAGAAGCTGGTACATAATCAATGCGTACCAACCTCATTTCATATTGACAGTAGATGATGAACTAAAAATTTAAAGTCCCACTTCCCAACTTGTTGGGTTAGTGGGACTTATGCATGAGCAGAAGCTCAGGTAATCCTTAAAACCACTTCCCAACTTGTTGGGTTAGTGGGGCTTATGCATAAGCAACAGCTCAGGTAATCCTTAATACCATCGTTGTCGGGTTAAACGACGACATCTGTTTAATAAAATTAGATATCGTCGCTCATTCCCTTAAAACTTGAAAAGAAGAGGTAACTCATGACTTCTTTTATTTAAGCAGGAATTAAACTTGCTAATTTATGCGCTTTAATCTGTTAAACTATCTACGATAATCATTTCATCATAATTAATCGCTTCACGTAATTTTAGCGCAGTAACTTCACTAATTTCTTCATCTTCAGAAAGTTCATTCAAAACACGACGCTGTTCTCTAAGTGCACCCAATTTAATTTTAGTAATTGAAGTTTCACTTTTTGGATTAAAGAAATTAGAAGGCGTTAAGTTTTCTATTCTCATTAAATAACTATCACAAATCATACCAACTTCTAATTTATTTGCTTCAGTTGTTTCCTTACCTAAACGACTGACTACACGATAATGCACTGTTCTCATAACATTAGAAATTTCTCTCAAGTTTTCAATCACTGATAATGAGGAAGCTGCATTTGTTCTCACTTTTGTTTTAATTCTACTTTTTAAGACAAACGTTTTCACTTCAACTTTAATACGTTGAATGAGAGATGATTGTTTATAAACCTGAGTACGTTCCGCATAGCGCATATAGTTATCTAGGATATTTGTTGTTATATCGCCATTAGATACCAAACTATTCAACGTATTATTTTCAACATCAAAAGCAATTTTTTGTAATCGTTCTAACTCTTTAGTATTTTCATCTTCGTTCTCAACAGTTTTAAGAAATGCTAATTTGTCATGGTATTCTTTGATAACATTTCCATATAAATAACTTGATTCTTCAGAGGATAATTTATTTAAGTGTTCTATAACTTTTTCTAAAATATACACCCGTGCTTGTTTAAAGTTCATACCGTGTTGCTTTGGTTGAACCGCATTAGGTGTCACAATAGGTAATAAAACCTGTGCAATAATTAAACTCATAATGACCATACCGGATGCGATAAATAATAAGTCATCTCTAAATACGAAAGAATGATGATCAGCCAACATATAAGGTAATGTCAAAGCAATCGCTAAAGATATTGTCCCGTGTACGCCACACAATGTCATAATAAAAGCATACATACCACGTTTCGGTGGTTTCTCTGTGACTTTCGTATTATCTTCATAATTCGTTAGTATTTTTTGGAATGGGCTAATTGGTAAATAAAAATAAGGATATAAAACAAACACCCATAAAAATCTAAATAAATAAATTGCTAAAGCAATTAAAACTGTGACTACAATTAGAAAAATAAAATTATGGGGTTCATTTTCTATAATTCTGCCAACAAGTTCTGGAACTAAAAATCCTAAAATGGAAAAAACAAAACCGTTTAATGCATAACCCAATATATTCCAAGTATGGTTATAACTCATTTGTAATCTAGTACGTGCCTGTGCAATACGGTCACGTTCAAACCCATGAACCAAGCCTGCTACTACAGCTGCAATAATGCCTGACGCATGAAACATTTCAGCAACGAGATATGTAATAAAAGGCGTCACAAGTTGTATAAACGTAAACATATTTATATTTTCTATACCTCTTCTAGAAAGTGATACTCTAAACCTAACAAGTGCCACGCCAATAATTAAACCTACAATAAATCCACCAATAGAAGATATTAAAAACTGTTCAACAGCATTCACCATTGAAAAGCCACCCGTAATCAATGCAGCTACAGCAATTTTAAAAGATATGATACCAGCGGCATCATTTAATAATGACTCACCCTCTAAAATTGTCATAGAGCCTTTAGGGAGTACTTTACCATTCGTAATTGCTTGAACAGCAACGGCATCAGTTGGACATAAGATTGCGGCTAGCGCAAACGCAGCAGCTAACGGTAACTCGGGCCAAATCCAATGCACAAATAAACCAACTACGATTACTGTGGTTACTACAAGACCTAATGCCATCATTAAAACAGGTTTGATATAACGTCTTAAATGTACACGAGAAACTTTTACACCTTCAACAAATAATAGCGGTGCTATCAGAGCAACCATAAATAATTCTGAATCAAAATGGAATTCGACGGGAACTGGGGTAATATACAGTAACATACCGAGTATAATTTGTATAAAAGCTAAAGGGATTTTAGGTAATAAAATATGAACTAAAGAACTTGCGATTACTACAGCTAAAAATATAAGTATTGTTTCAAATATTTGCATGGTTTCACCTCTTTTCAACATTTAAACTTTCATAATTGCTGAGGTTGAAACAAAAATACAATCGTTTTATTTATGAACATATTGTGTCTCAAACTCTTTCATATCTTTGTTTGTATGAACAATGATATTTGTCAGATATGTACTTTTTAACATTAACACAATTACAAATATATATAATTTTATCATTTTTTTAGCAGACGCTAAAATGTATTGCACTTCAACAATGATAAAATTTTGTTATTCTACAAACACCACGATGCCAATCAAATAACATCATATATAGAAATAGCGGGTTGGAAATCAAACTTAACTTTGATTTCCAACCCGCTTAATCAAATACATAATTTCCAAATCAGTTATTTTCAAGCAAATAAATAGATGCTTAAATAACTGATTTATTTAATTTAATACATATCCTGATCTTTTTCATTCATTTTACGTCTACGCTCTTCCCGTATTTGAGCACGCTTTTTCAATTGTTCAAATGTATCATTTTCTGAAGCGCTTAATAAGATACTTGTTTGTTTAGGTGCATCACTTTTCCTGTACATATAAGCGCCCGTTCGGTATGCCGCTCTTGATATCAAGTGTCCACCTACTGGAGATGTTAAATTGATAAATACCAATGCCAAAATCATCCGAACACTTAAATAACCTTGTGAAGAAATAAAATAAATGACAACACCTACAAGTGTTAACAATACTGATAATGTTGAACTTTTCGTAGAGGCATGACTTCTTAAAAAGACATCTTGGAACTTAATCAGACCGATCGCACTAATTAAAGCGATAATACTACCCAAAAACATCATAAAAGCTGCAATTAAATTAACGATTTCGCTTGTTATTTGCATTAAAGACATGCCCCCCTTCTATAAATCTTGAAATAGAAACGGTGCTTACAAACGAAATGATCGCAATCAATAAGATAGAATCTAAGAAAGAAAAGGTACCAAAGACAACACTTAACACACCGACAGTTGACATTAATATAGCACTAGCAGTATCAAATGCAACCACCCTATCAGCTGTCGTCGGTCCTTTTACTAACCGAAACAATGTTAAGATAAGTGCTATCCCAAATAAAATAATTGAACTTGTAATAAAGAAATTTATCAGTGATTCGATCATTCTGCCACCTCCAATATGAGTCCTTCATATTGTCTTATACTTTTAAGCAGTTTCTGTTTTTCTTTTTCAGAGATATCAATTGCATGGATAAAAATCTTTTTTCTCTCTTTTGAAATTCTAATAACCGTTGAACCCGGTGTAATGATAATTAGAATAGTCAAAAATGAAACTTCCCAATCAGTTTCTAAAGTCGTTTCATACCTAACTAAACCAGGATTTAAGTCTTTCGTTTTAAATAAAATGTAGTTGATTGTTGTCATACTTGATGTAATTAACTGATATAAGTATACCGTTAAAAATTTAAATGCTACCCAAACCTTTTTCAAATAAAATTGTTGGCCAAAAAAACGATGTAGGATATAAATAACGACTAAACCAATAAGATAACCTGAGAAGAAGGTAGAAGCTTTAAATGATTCTTCATCTTGAAATAACACCCATAAAAATGCAATGACCATATTAAGTAAGACTTGTCTCATTATTTCTCCTCCTTCACTAAATGAGGATTGACCATTTTTTCATATAATCCATCATCCATGTTTAAATGGGTAGCATTGTCAGTTACTTTGAAAATCAGTGGAGCTGCCAGCCCCATACCAATAATTGCGGCTACAAGGATACCAATCAAACCTTTACGATATTTAGGAATTGGTTTGAAGTCTATATGTTCACCTTTATCAGCATTACCTAAATACATTGTGAAGAAAATTCTAAACAAGCTAAACATACCAATCAGGCTAGTTAAAATCATCAAAGTTAAGCCTATATAATTACCATTTTCAACAGCACCTTTAAAAATAAACACTTTTCCTGGGAAACCGCTAAATGGAGGAACACCGCCAATGGCCAAAATCATTACCACAAATGCCACACCGAAGAATGGTTCTCTTTTAGCTAAACCATATAAATTTTTATATTGTCGATAACCAGTAATATATACTAAGCTACCAATAATAAAGAATAGTAAAGTTTTCACAACAATGTCATTTGTAAGATAAAAAATAGCACCATTGACACCTGAAATTGTATTTGAACCTAGACCTAAAATAATAAAACCTATAGAAAGAATCACTTGATATGCCGCAATTTTTTTAATATCTCGATAAGCTAAGACACCAAATGCGCCAATCAACATCGTGATACAAGACAAGACAACCAATAGTGGATGTGTAATACCACTATAATCATCAAATAACAATGTGAAAAAACGAATCAAGGCATAAGCGCCGACTTTTGTCATTAATGCCGCAAATAATGCTGCTAATTCAGTATTTAAAACAGCATATGCTTTTGGAAGCCACATGAATAATACAAGCGCAGCTTTTGCACCAAATGCAATTAAAAATACCATTGAAATAATTACTACTGAACTTTCACCCTGCATCTCAGTTAATCTTTGCGCTACTAAAGCAAAGTTTAAGGTGCCAGTAAGTTTATATAGTAAGCCGATACCTAATAATAATAACCAAGAACCTAAAATATTAAGTACAACGTAAATAATCGCTGCACGTAATTGTTCTACTGATTGTCCTAACGTAATTAACACAAACGACGCGAGCAACATTACTTCAAACATAACATATATATTAAATAAATCTGCAGTTAAAAATGAACCAATAACGCCTACTGTTAAAAACAGAATAAAACTCGGTAAGTAATAGCGAATTGCTCTTTTTTCTCTGCTACCAAAACCATACGCCATAATTAACGTAACGACAAAACTAGATGTCGTGACCATGAGTAAACTCAATGAGTCACCAACAAATTGAATACCATAAGGCGCTTTCCAACCACCAAAATCTAAAGCAATTGGCTTATGTTTCATAACGTAAATCAACAACAATAAAGATATGATTGTCGTAATAGACATTGTGCCGATTGAAAAAATTCTTGATAATCTGCTATGTGTACGGATAAACACGAGTACAAGTGCACAAATTGCTGGAAGAAGTAATGGCAGAATTAACAAATTACTCATCATTATCGTCATCACCTCTTAACACATCAATTTCATCTTCTTTAGTTACTCGATACGTTCTATATACGAGTACAAGTAAAAATGCAGTCATAGCAAAACCTATCACAATAGCAGTCAATACAATAGCTTGCAATAACGGATCTACGAAGTTTTTACTCCCTTCACCAATAAGCGGTTCTACCATATTCTTACCATAGCGTCCCATGCTCATGATAATTAAATTTCCTGCGTGTGTATAAATTGAAATACCTATGACGATACGGATTAAATTGACTGATAATATCATATACGTTCCTATAAATATTAAAAAGCCAATCACCATTAACAATATCAAATTCATGAGCGACCACCACTTATGGATAGCATCACTGTTACAACAACGCCTACGACCGCTAATACAATACCCGCTTCAAAAAGTGTCACAGTCGTTAAATGTACTTCACCTAATATAGGCAATTGGACATATGCATCGGTTTGGTAAAGGAACGGTTTACCAAAAAACATTGGTATCACAGCAGTAGCAAATGATACTAATGAACCGATAATCATTAATATCCTAAAATCAAGTGGTAAGGCGACTAATACTTGTTTAACGTCGAAGGCCAAGAACATAAGTAAAAATGCAGAACTGAATACAAGTCCACCGATAAATCCACCACCAGGATTATTATGTCCTGCTAAAAATAAGTAGAACCCGAACGTTAACAATATAAATACAACAATTTTAGTAATTGTTCGTAAGACTACATCATTCTCTTTCATCTTGACCCCTCCGTTCTTTAAAGTTAAGTAATGTATAGATACCCAATCCAGCGATGATTAATACCATACCTTCAAATAAAGTATCCATAGCACGAAAATCACCAAGAATCGCATTTACAATATTTTTACCACCTGCCAGTTTATATGCATCATGATAAAAAGTTGAAATCGTTGGCATCGTTTCACCCTGTTGTGCAATGAAGACAAGCGTGACTACAGTAACTGCCATCATCAATGAAACGATAATTTTAACAGCTTCTCGTTTCTTATGAACTTTTGAGCGTGGTACGTTTGGTAAGCGTGAAAAACTAACAATAAACAATATTGTAGTTATTGTTTCTACCACTAATTGTGTCAATGCTAAGTCTGGTGCTTTCATTAAAATGAAGAATATCGTTACACAATAACCAATAATACCGTTTAATATTACCATCGTTAAACGTTGACGAATAAACGTTAAAGCAATACCTAAAATAAAAACAACAATTAACGTGATGATTTCTAACGGCCCGAATTCACTGACATGTATCTGTTTAACGTCAGGAAAACCAGCTTGGATGATGCCATAAACAACAACTATAATGAAAACAGCTAACGTTAATATAATATAATGATTCAAACGGTTATTCATCAATGTACGAATACTGTACCCTGAATAATTTTCAAATTGCTTATATGAGTCTAAATAAACATCTGTTATAGATTTGACTCTAATTTTTTCAGATTGTTTTTTCCAATCAATTTTAAGCGCCGCTATAAAACCTACAACAATAACAATAAAACTTAACAATAGCGGTAAATTAAATCCGTGCCATTGTGAAATATGCGGTGCAATAGCATCTACTTTTTCTCCAATTGTGATACTTCGTAATGCCGGTAAAATAATATGATGTCCAAATAAATTTGGCACAAAAAACACTATCGGCAACAAAATCATCATAATTGCAGAAGGTAGCGTAAATAGAAATGGTTCATGAGGATTTTGTACTGGTGAATCATTATGTTTAATGTCTCCCCAAAAAACTTCCTTAATCATGTAAACTGCATAAATGAGCGTGAAAATACTAGCAACCACGCCTATTACTGCAATAATAATTGTTAAAATGATATTAAATTGTGGTAATTGATATGAACTTACTAAACCATCAAAAAACATTTCTTTACTTAAAAAGCCATTAAGAAATGGAATACCAGCCATAGATAAAGCTGAAAGTAACATAACTACATGCGTAATTGGCAGTACTTTTCTTAATCCAGATAATCGACGTATATCCCTTGTACCAGTTTCATGATCAATGATGCCGACACCCATAAACAAGGCACCTTTGAATAATGCGTGATTCATTAAATGGAAAAGTCCAGCGAAGAGAATAAGGCTATATACTTTAGACAGTTCACCTGTCGTATGTTGTGCAAAGCCACCACCGAGACCGACCATAGAAACAATCATACCTAGTTGACTGATTGTAGAATAAGCTAAAATACCTTTTAAATCATATTGTCGCGTAGCATTAACTGCCCCAAAAATCATCGTTATCAAACCAACAAAAGTAACACAATAAATATAAAAGTCACTTAGCCCTAAAACAGGTGTGAATCTAAATAGTAAAAATATACCTGCTTTTACCATTGTGGCAGAGTGTAGATAAGCACTCACGGGTGTCGGTGCTTCCATAGCTTTTGGCAACCAAATATGGAACGGGAATTGTGCTGATTTCGTAAATGCACCTAAAAGCAACAAGATAATAATCGGTATAAACAACTGACTATCCGCTATTTTATCACTTTGTGCCATTATCGATGTAATAGAATTTGTACCCGTAACAATATAAATCATGATAAAACCTGTTAATAGTGCAAGACCACCAAAAACTGTAATCATAAATGATTGGATAGCGCCAAATTGACTTGCACCTTTCCCGTACCAATAGGCAATGAGTAAGAAAGATGATACACTCGTCAATTCCCAAAATACATACATCAAAATTGTATTATTTGCTGTAACAATACCCAGCATGCTGAACATAAATAACAAGATATATATATAAAAACGTGGTAAATGATCATGTTCTTTTGATAAGTATTGTGTAGCATAATAAAATACTGCTAGACCAATGAGTGATATTAACAAACTAAAAAATAAACTTAATCCATCTAATCTAAAATCTATATTAATATCCAATAATGTAAGCCAAGGGATTTTAATTGCTACAAATTGTCCTTTCATTACTTGTGGCAATTGCCATAGAAAGTAAACAGAAGAAATGATCGGAGCTATTAAAGCGATTGGCCCAGCAAATTTATGAAAACTTCGTTTCGTCATTGTGAGCAAAAGTACCATCATAATTAAAACAATAGCACTCATTAAATAAACTAAACTCATCCTATACCCCCTTTAACTATAATTTACAAATTTAAAGCAATCGTTGTTTTGCTAGCTTTTGTAGAAATACCTATAAACTTCATCGTTTCAAAAGTTGTTTGATGTCCTAAGTACTTTTGAATAATCGATATTGAAATACCCGATTGATAAGCATGATATGCAAATGTTTTACGCAACGTCGTCAAACCAATATGTAACATCCCTAAATCTTCTGCAGCAAGATGAATAATACGATAAGCTTGCTGTCGGGATAGACCTTTCAATGTCCTATTAGACTGAAATAATAACTCATCATTCTTCAATTGTTGTTCTGATATATATGTCATTAATTCATTTCTCAAAGTTTCTGGTAACCTAATTTGAATTTTAGGTGCATGCATCTCTACCCAATAGTGTTTGATATCATCATCCTCTATTTTTACATCACTTACATTTAAATTTAATAATGAGGAAAGTTTCACACCAGTATGTATCGCAAACTTAAACAATAGATAATCACGCATGGATTTGGCTTTTAAAACCTCATACATCGCTTTTATCTCATTAGTATTCCTAATAGGATCTACTTGATTCATAAATTCACCTCTGAATTAATTAATGTTGCATATTTAATGATATATCATGTTTTTGTCACATGAAAGTATTTTGTCTAATTTTTTCAAATTTTTTTAACCTATTTAAAATTAAACAACGATATATATAGTGAAAGGAGGTTGGACAAATGAATCAAATCAGTCACTTAGCCGTCACTATGTCGCGTCTAACATATGACAAAGATGGAAAAGCCACACAGTTTAAACGTCACTTCGCAAATCTGAATACGCAAGCAACAACGGATCAAATTAAAAGTTTTAAATCTATCATCGAACAAATCACTGGCGAAAAATTTGAAACAGTAGAAATCATCAAAACTGAAACAGTTAATTAAGGAGGTTAAACACTATGAGTCAAACGTTAGAACTTATATTCAATGATGCTGTTAACAAAGACATTAAATTACAATTACCCAAAATAGAGCATTTCATCAATGAAAGTACGGTTAAAGATGGAATGAATAAATTAATTGCTTTAGATATCTTACGCCCTAAGTCGGGAATCCCTACAACAGTACGAGCTGCACAAATCATAGATAAATCTACAAAATTAATTTTTGAAAACTAAATCAATTATTTTTGAAACATATACAATTTTCTAGTGAAGTAGAATAGTCACAAAAAGTTGATGTAAGCAAATTACACAAGCAATAGCAGCAGCCCTATGTACCTATACATGAGGCTGCTCGTTTGTTTTAAATAAAAAAAGTGACAAAACAACGAATCAAATTGTATTCGCTGTTTGCCACATATACTATATTATCGATGATTACTTTTGTTTCTAAGCGGTCTTAGCCTAACAGTATCACCGAAAAAAATTTTACTTTTCCCTAATTTTTTACACATTGCGTACTGACCAAAAACTTCTGTCACTTGAGCAAGATTCTTATATGATTTTCTAGGATTTAATACTTCAATAAATTGTTCTTTTTGAATACCTTCATTACTTCCCGCACCTATAAAAAAAGTCTCTTCATCTAATAAGCGTATGATCGAAAGTTGTTTCAATGTAAATTGTCACCACTTCTATATATTTTTAAACCATCAAAAATTCATCTTACTAATTTTTATAGGTCTTGATGTTTAATTTCAATTTAATAATTTTCTTTTTATTATAACATCAACATAAGCATTTTATTATATTTCATTAATTGTGTACATTATTTTATACTTTTCTTCTCTTCGATAAATAGAAATGAGCATAGGAAAATCCACACCTTTCCTATATAATATAATTATCTTAGGAGAAAGCGTGATTTAATGATTTTTTTATATTTAGTGGGAATTGTAGCTGGGATGGTTGTTCCTTTTCAAACTTCGATTAATTCAAGATTAAGTCTTTATACGAAATCTTCATTCTATGCATCTACAATTTCGTTTGCTACTGGAACCATCTTTTTAATCTTAATCAATTTAGTTACCAATCCACATGTCTTTACTACTAACTTTTATACGAATCAGTCATTGAGTTACATATGGTTTGTCGGAGGTATATTAGGCGTTATTTTTCTTACAGGAAATTTATTATTGTTGCCAAGATTAGGTGCCTCTTTAACCGTCGTAATGACAGTTGCTGGTCAAATTATTATGGGCGTTACAATTGATACTTTTGGTTGGTTTGGCGCAGATGTTGAACCTTTTACTATTTTTAAAGTACTTGGCATTCTCTTTTTAATGCTCGGAATTATACTTATGAATTATGTGCGTAGCAACCCGAAAGATAAAAACATGAATACGCAAGTATACATTTGGTTGATTATCGGTTTCATATTTGGTTTTTGTCCACCAATACAGACCGCAATTAACAGCGCATTAGGTCAACAATTACATTCATCGATTTTAGCATCTTTAATTTCATTTGCGATTGGTACCATAACATTATTCATTTTAACTTTGCTCTTTAATAGAACGCTTAAAATGACGGCGTACAATCAGCACAAAGGTAAATTAAAACCAATTTATTTCATTGGTGGTGTTCTTGGCGTGATTTTTGTCACTACTAATATTATATTGATGCCACATCTCGGTGCTGCCTTAACAACAATTATTGTGATGTTAGGTCAAATGTTAATGGGCATAATTATTGATCACTTTGGATTATTAGGCACATATGTGAATAAAATTACGAAACGAAAAGTCGTTGGAATCATCGCCATGATGATTGGCATAGTGCTTTTAAGATTATTTTAAGTCATAACAGCTTAAGATGAAGGATAGTAGTTAATTTAGTTTAAAATGATTATGTCGTGCCACCTGCAATAATAGCAATGGTTCGGTGAACTTAATAATGAGAGGCTAAAACAATTAATTTGTTGTAGCCTCTTTTTTCTGTGGCGCAATCATTATAAACGCAGTATAATCAGTACAAAAATACATCTAGAGGTGACCAATCTTTGAAACGTATCTTTATCATATTAGCCACATTATTAACCCTTTTTAGCACAATCGCCCTGTCCCTATGGTTTTATTTAAAATCACAAAGTAATAACTTTGAAAAACAAATTGAAACAATAAAAGTAACTTATAAAAAATCACCACTTCTTATCGGAAGACAAGAACCTTCTCAGTTGGTATCAATCAATTATAATCCTTCTCAAGGCGCTATCCACGACTGGTTCGTAAAAACCGAATCAAAAGTAGCACAAAACCAACCACTTTTTGAGTATTATAACCCTCACATTGAACAACTCATTACACAAAAACAAAAACTATTAGCTCAACTCACTAAGACGAGTAAACCTACTTCAACAGAACTTATTAACTTAAAAACTGAAATTTCCCACTTACAATCTAAATTGCGCACAACAATTTTTTCACCGATTTCTGGCACTATTATTATAAATCCATCGCGTATGTTTTCACAAAATCTTTCCTTTATTCAAATCTATGATCCTAAGCCTGTCATAAGAGCAGAAATTTCTGAGACAGAAAAAAATGTCTTACATATCAAAGACAAAGTGAAGATAACGAGTGATCTTACAAATAATAGTTTTGGTACGATTACACATATTGCTAAACTTCCAATCAATCAAACAAATTTATCTAAACCATCTAAATATTTGCTTGAAATTTCACCAAATTCTGATTACTTTTTTGGTAAACATGTAAAAATCGAAAAACCAACTACACAGATAGAAATACCAAGTACTGCAATAGGTAATGGACAATTTGTTTATTTACTAAGTAATAAAAAATTTATTAAAAGAGTTATTAAATCAGAAAAATCGGGTAATAAAAAAACTATGCTTATCATTGAAGGTTTAAAACCTGGAGATATCATAGCTAAAAATGTTGATACTGTGCGGCCCAAAAATTAGATGTACACAGTATAAACACATTAAATCTTTAAAATATAATTTGTTTTTTACAGTTTTTATCAAATAGTGGTAAATTGTAAATGTATAGCAATTATTATAATTAAATGATTGGTATTTAAATAATTGAATTAATAAATTTAAACATTACCGTACCGTTTAATCAGTTTTTTGTTTACTTGCTATTTTAATTTAGTTATAATAAACTAAATAATGCTAGTTTTAATATATTTTACCCAAATATATTAGAGCTGTAAATTATGACAAAAACTTTGTATTCAACTTTGAATTAAGACAAATTATTATACAAAAACATTTTTAATATGTATATTAGATTGGGCATATAAATTAGGGAGGAATTAAGAATGGCTATCACCAAAATTAACGATTGTTTTGAACTATTAGCAATGGTAACGTACGCTGATAAATTAAAAAGTATTATCAAAAAAGAGTTTTCAGTAAGTTTCGAAGAATTCGCTGTATTAACATATATTAGTGAACACGAAAGTGAAGAATATTATCTAAAAGATATTATTAACCACTTAAATTATAAACAACCTCAAGTTGTTAAAGCAGTTAAAAATTTATCTCAAGAAGATTATTTTGATAAGAAACGTAATGAACATGATGAAAGAACAGTTTTAATATTAGTTGATTCTAAACAACGCAAAAAAATCAATGAATTATTATCACGTGTTAATAAGCGTATTCAAGAAGCAAATGACGAAAAAGAAGTATAACTAACTTTAGCTTCCCACATATCATACCTATCAACACCAAAAACCACTTCGCTGAACGAATTCAGTGAAGTGGTTTTATATATGTTTTGAAAAATTTTTAATGTTTCATCCTACCTGATTTGTGCACTTTTATGTTATTGAATGTATTAGACTTTTTAACGCTAAATATTTATCGTTTGAAATCAAAAAATAAACATCGCATTGCTTCATCAATATCAGCGTTCTGAATATTCATTTGTTTTTACAAACGCTAAAAATACCTCTAGAAAGTGAATGGGTTCTTCTATATGAGGTGCATGTCCTGACTGGTTAAATTCAACCATTTCTAAATTGTGAAACACTTGATCGTATTTGCGTTTCATTTCTTGAGTGATCAATGGATCATAAATTCCATTTACAATTAATGTGGGAATATTGGTTTGTTCAAGTACAATATTTTGATTAAATACAGGGAATTCCATTAATGCTCTTGTTGCTACTGCACTTTCTTCAGCTGACTGTCTATTATAAATCAACTGGGACTGAAACCATTTTTTAGCTTTTTCTTGATCTTTATACATATAAGGTAATAATAAAATTAAAGATTCAGATTTATCAAAGCCTTCTATTTCATCTTCATGTTCAATCATTAATTTATTTAACTCTAATACACTATCAATAAGATTACATGCAATTAACGTTAATGATTCAACCTTGGATTCATATTTATCGACAAAATGTTTAGCAATCAGTCCACCCATATCATGACCTACTAAATGGGCTTTTTCAATATTTAGATGTTTCATTAATAATTTCAAATCTTCTACGTGGTCTTTTAAATGATATGCATTCGATTTCGATGATTTACCATGTCCTCTAACATCATAAGTAATAACATCATAATTTTCTTTTAATTCATCTTTCAAAGTACATAGGGAAGCTAGATTACCATCTAAACCATGAATTAAAATTACAGGAAAGCCTAGACCCTCACGGATGTATGCCAATTCAGTGTTACAACTAATCTGTACTTTTTCCATTGTGGGCCACCTCCTTATATGATTTATATACCCTCGTTTTATAATGCATATGCTCAATTTCAAATATTTAACGGCAATCTTTAGCTTCACTCTGACCCTACAATCTTGCCTTTTAAAACTAAAAAATACTCAACCCACAATTAATGTTTTTGACACATTAAATGCAAGTTGAGTATATACAACTGATTACACAATAATATCAGAAACCCATAAAGTAACTTTAATTTCTGGAAGATATTCTAATTGTGTAATAAATGATAACAATTAATAACAATACCCAAATGACAATAGACGCAATTTGTGTAATCACAGGATTACTAATCATCGCATCTATTGTTTTTTGACAAAACAACAACCCAATACCAGTAAACTCTAATCTTTTAAAATAGATGCCAGAAATACTAAATATGATACCTACAAAAAAGATAAATTGATGTGCATATAATGATACAGCGACAATGCCTAAATTAAACCCAAAAGCGTGTGCAAATACTAAGATAAGCGCTGCTGCTGCAACACTCAGCCCTATCACTCTTTCAAATTTATTACTATAGAGATAATTTTTCCAATCAATTCTCAAATAAATGAAGATTGAAATCGGTAAAATAATTAAACAATATAAAATTGATAATCCAGTCGCTGCTTGGAACGGTACATACTGTTTATCATATAGATAGGATAATAAAATAAAATTGATAATAAAAAATACAATTGGGTTTAATTGTAAAGTAAATAAATTGCGTTGAATCGTTAAAATTATTTCAGCTGGTGATTTCTTTCTGTATTCGATATAATCCAAATCTTGTGCTTCTGATTTCTTTAACTCTTTTTTTAATTTTCCTTTAATATCATCGATAAGATTGGGAGAAAGACCTTTATGAGTGAAATAATCATTGATATTTTCTATTAATACTTTGTCATTAACTCTCATGATAGGCTCCTTTTTGTTAAATAAGTGCTTTATTCATTAATAAAATTAGACTTTCACTTATTGTAACAATAAAATAACCGACAAGTATATAGCTTTAAACTTGTCGGTTTTGATTCATTTTAATAATTACAAGTGAAGATTATTTACTAATATCAATGCGATAAAGTTTAATATTTTTATCATTAGGTGATGGAGAACTAAATTGATAAGATACTTGATTATCTTGAACATATCCAAAGTTGCCTGTTACTTTATTATAATGTTCACGTGCAACTGCTTGGTTGCTTACAGCATTTTTCACTTCTTTATATGATGGTCCATTTGTATCGTTGTAACTCATTGATACACGTGTGATTTTACCATTATTTTTCTTACCATCTGCAGTTACCACTAGCACACCATTATCTTTTTTAAATTCATAATAATGTTCTGTGCCATCAGGTTTATATGAATAAATTGGTTTTTTATTATTTTTTAATACTGATTGAATAGAACTTCCTAATTTTGCACCTTCTAATGATTGGTCTCCATGTTGCAATTCATTAACACTTTGGATAGAGTTCCCTGATGCTGCTTCAACATTTCCTGCCGAAATACCAGAAAATGCCAAACCTGTAACTAAAACTGCTGCACATAATTTTTTCATAAGCACTCTCTCCTTTATATTTAACTTACCTTCATTGTGCTTATTCACATTGTACTATAAATATTACTAAAATAACAGTGATGTTACAAAAAGATTACAAAACAGTGTGTTGCTGTAATCTTTTCTAGACATCTATCAAAGCTGAATAATTTAAGATGCTAATTGAAGATGTTGTTCTATAAACTTTCTTACTTCATTGATAAATTTATCTTTTTCTTCTACGAATGGATATAATCCTGATTCTTCAAAAACTTCAAATTGGGTATTTCCGATATAATCCGCAACTTCTTTTGCTTCGAATACTGTAGTTCTTTCTCCATGCTGTCCAACAATAATTAATGTAGGTAAATCTAAAGCTTTTAAATAATGCATGACATTATTGTCAATAAATGATTGTTTTACCGCTTCTATTTCTGCTTTCGTAGACATGTTGTTCGTATTTTCAATTTGCTTTAAGAATTTTTTAGCTTTTCTTTTGGAATAATATAATTGCTTATCAAGGAATTTTTGTTGTGCCTCATCATCCCAATTTCTAATTTTATCTGAATACTTTCTATATAATCGCTCTTCAGGCGTGATGTCATTCAATAGTGTAGGATTCACCATCGTTAATGATGACACTAATTCTGAGTATTGTGTAGCAAATAATGCGGCAATAGAACCACCTAATTCGTGAGCTATGATAGAGCATTCATTAATATATAAATAATCTAATAATTCCTTAATATCTTTCGCATATGTTCTAAATTTGATGTCATTCGGTTTGTCAGAATAGCCATGTCCTCTTAGATCAATGAGTACTACCTGATATGCTTTATTAAATTTAGTTTCTAAATCATTAAATACTGAAAAGTTATCAAAGGCAGTATGAATCATGACTATTGCTTTACCTTCACCACTCGTCTTGTAATTTAAAGCAACACCATCACTTGTTGTAAATAGGTTCATCATTTATCTCCCTTTCTTATTAATTGATAAAATGGAAAGTAATTCTTCCGTAGTTTTAATCGTAAAATCTACTTCTTCTGGTAAAGGTGTTAGATCATTTTCATTATCTTCATTAAACCAAACACTAATCATACCCATGGCCCTTGCAGGTGCTACATCATTGAGTGGATCATCACCAACATATATTGTTTCTTCAGGTTTGGTACCTAATTGCGACAACATATCTTCAAAAATTTTAGGATGGGGCTTGCGGTAACCTACAGTTTCAGATGTAGATAAATAATTGATACTGTCTTCGATACCTAAAGCGTGCAGACGAAATTGTTTGATTTTCGACTTACCATTTGCAATCACACCAGTCAAATAACCATTCTCTGTTAATTTTTCTAAAGTATACTGTGTATCATAATATGGAAATACATATCTGTAAAAATGCATTTCAAAATCACTAAACAAATCTTTCCAAGTTAGTCGATCTACATGAAAATCTTTAATGAGCGCCTTATATAATTCAGGTTTATCGTGATCTTCATCATCATCTAGTGCTATAAATTTACGTTTGAAGTCTTCCAATTGTATGCGTACAAAATAGTCATGAAACCTTTCAAACTGCTCTTCTATAAATTTTTCTCGAGATTTCTTTCTGTCTAATAATGTCCCTTCTAAATCAAATACAATCGCTTTTACCTGAGTTAAATCCATAATCATAACCTCTTCAATCTTAGGTTTACCTTTTACTTAACCTTAATTAATAAATATCATTATATCGTATAAACCATCTCGAGACGATAGTAATCCTTAAGTTTATTCTATGCTCCGTGGTTGAGTGATCATGATGTAAAATAGTACTGGTATGCCTAATAATGCTAAAATAATACTAGCAGGAATTTCAAATGGGCTTAACAATATACTTCCTAACCAATCCGACATTACCATCACTATACCACCTATAAACATATTTAGTACCATTTGTTGTCCAAGATTGAACTGCTGACCCTGACGTCGTACAAGCTGTGGAATAATCATGCCTATAAAACCAATGATGCCTACATATGCGACAATTACTGCAGTAATCAATGAAGCAATTAATAACACGCAATATGTTAATGATTGTACATTTAAACCTAAAGATGTTCCTTTCAAATGGCCTAGCTGTAATATCTTAATTTTTGGTATTAAACTACATAATACAATAATACCGATGAATAACGTAATACCTATATATATTACCTCGTTATACTCTGCAGATGAGAAACCGCCAAACATATAATTCACAATATTATTCATCTTCTGTTGATTAAAAATAATCAATACATAAAGAAATGCATTAAACAATGCACCTATCATAATACCGGATAAGATGAGTGTCCTTATCGGATAGCCTTTAGACATAGCAGTAGTAAGTGAGATCACTGTAATTAATGTTATAACACTAAAAATTACAGAAAAAACTGGTAACCATAAAAACGATAACCCTAATACTACAGCTATACCAGAACCAAAAGTTGCCCCACTTGCTAAACCTAATGTAAAGCTGTCGGCTAATGGGTTATTTAATAGCGTCTGAAACATATGACCTGCTAATGTTAAACCAATACCTGCTAATAATGCTTGAAGTGTTCTAGGCACTCTAACTTGAAATAATATAGATTGTGACAATGCTTCATTAATATTACCGATATTCCAAAGCATGCTTAGTAGTATACTGATAATGAGTAGGACGATACAAATAATAAGTGCTTTATTATATTTCATGTCTTTGCCACGCTTTCAATAAAATCGTTCAGTTATATTGAATGATAAAAATATTTATTGTTCGTTATTAAAATGGTATATATTTTTATGCTAAAAGTAAATATCACATGATAAGAAATTCATAAAGAAAACGTCAATTCTATATCATTTCTATAGCAATTGACGTTTATTTGTTAGCGAAAGCTATTTAGTTCCTAGGCTAATCTATCTTTGTGTTTTAGTAAATTACTATTCATAAATAGCTTCTTTCAATTTTTTCAATCCATCATCTATACGTGGACCTGGTCTTGATATTTCATCACCATTAACAGCTTTAACTTTATTGTGCTGCACCGCTTTAATTTGATTAAAACCACCACGTTTGTTAATCATTTTTTGATATTCAGATGATGAAATACCCATTGTTGATATCATCAAATCTGGATTTTGCTTAATAATATCTTCTTTACTCACCTTCTGCCAACCTTTTAAATTAGAAAAACTGTTTTCTGCTTTTAATTGTGTCAGCATATCATCAAAAAATGTTTCTTTACCTGCAGTGTATATTTCTGGTTCAGATGAAATTTCCATGAAAACTTTTTGCCCTTTTACATCATTAGGCACTGATTTTTTTACGTTTTCGATATTTTGTTTTGTTTCTTTAACGAGTTTTTTGGCTGCTTTTTCTTTATGCGTTACCTTACCAATTTGCATAAATGATTCATACATTTCATCAATAGATTGTGCATCTTTCACATAAACAACTTTCACACCACTATCTTTTAATCCTTTAAGTACTTTATCATTCGTCGCTTTTTGAGATTCATGTGCCAATATTAAATCTGGTTTGGCTTTCATCAATGATTCTTTATTAAGTTTCATCGCATCAAATTGTTTCTTATCTTTTACTTCTTTAGGATAATCATCTACAGTTGATACGCCTATCACATCGTCACCCAAACCGAGTTCATATAAAATTTCCGTATTACTAGGCATTAGAGAAATAATACGTTTATAAGTGTGACCCTCAGATTGCCCTTCATCATGCTTTTGGTCTGACTTCGTACCACAAGCAGTTAAGACTACTACAAAAACAAGTAACAAACATAATAATTTATTCCATTTCTTCATACCTTAATCTCCTAATAGTTATTTTATTCTATATTACCAAACTCTCATCTCAATCGTTAAGTCTATTTTATGAAATTTAATTTTCAAAATAAGGATCTAAAAATGTATACTTGTTTTCATTTTTTCCATTAAAGTAATTTTTCCCAAAATTATCTAACAACGCATGAAATTCATTAGCATCTGCATTAGTAAATGTTTCAGGAAGTTCAATATGTCGCTTCAATTTCTCATAACTTTCTGTGTTGGTATAGCCTAGTTTTTTAAAAATTCTTCTAGTATAACTATCTGGAATAAAGACAACTTCTTCAAAAATATAAACTAAACACACATCTGCCGTTTCACTACCAATACCTTTGATTTCTAATAAAGCATTACGCAATTGAAGTTGATAATATGATCTTACAGCTTGATAATCAAAATCAAAACGTTTCAACCAGGCAAGTATATTCAAAATCGTTTTAGCTTTATTTTTATAAAATCCGCTTGATTTTATAAGCATTTGCAAAGATTCCAAATTCAAATTTAGCATCTGCTCTGGATCAAATTCAGTCTTAACCTTTAATTGTTCAAGCGCATAAGCAGCATTTCTCCAATTGGTATTTTGTACTAAAATCGCTCCTAATATCACTTCGATTTTAGACTCAGCAGGCCACCAATGTTGTGACCCCATATGTGAAGATAATAATTTATATAGCGACTGAATATCTAACATGTTAGCATTACCCTCCCAGTGATCACGATGAAGTAACCAATATCAAAAAAGAGCAAGTAAGGTTTGGTGATAGTACTGACGGAAATGCATCAAACTATGATTAACAAACCTAAACTTGCTCTTAAATAAAGGACTACTTTAATTACATAATAATTACATTGACTCTGGCGCTGTTACGCCAACAAGGTTTAATGCATTATGTAATGTAATTCTCACTGCATCAATTAATGCAATCAACGCTTTTGTTTTTTCTAAATCATCTGTTAAAACTTTTTCATCATTGTAAAACTTATGGAAATGTGCTGCCAAATCTTGAATATAGTTTGTAATTCTATGTGGTGCTCTGTGTGTTGCGGCACTTTCAATCGTTGGTTCAAATTCAGCAATTTTTTTCATAAGCTCAGTCGCTTTATCGTTTGTGATAAACGAATAGTCTGCGTCAGTTGAAGGTTCAATACCTTTTTCTTTAGCTTGTTTTAAAATTGAACAAATACGTGCATGTGCATATTGTGCATAATATACCGGATTATCTTGTGATTCTTGCTTTGCTAATTCCATATCAAAATCAAAATGCGTATCAGGACTGCGCATCGTTAAAAAATATCTCGCGGCATCCACGCCTACTTCATCCATAATTTCACGTAAAGTAATTGCATTTCCAGTACGTTTACTCATTTTCACTTCTTGACCGTCCTGCATTAAGCGGACCATTTGCATAATTTGAATTTCAAGACGCTCGCTATCAACACCAAATGTTTCCATTGATGCTTTCAAACGCTGTATATAGCCATGGTGATCTGCACCAAATAAGTTTATTAATATATCGTTACCACGTTCAATTTTATCAAAATGGTATGCAATATCTGGTAAAAAGTAAGTATAATTACCATCTTTTTTAATCAATACACGATCTTTGTCATCCGAGAAATCGGTTGTACGTAACCATGTTGCACCATCTTCTTCATAAGTGTAACCAAGTTCAGTCATTTTATTAAGTACTTGTTTGATTTCACCAGATTCATAAAGCGTTGTTTCGCTAAACCAATTATCATAATGTGTATTAAAATCAGCTAAGTCTTTTCTTAGTTTTTGCATTTCGTAATCGACGCCAAGTTGTCTGAATGTTTTAATACGTGCTTCTTCGTCTAAATCCTTTATTTCCGGTTGTTTCTCTGCCAAATCTTTACCAATATTGATGATATCTTTTCCGTGATAGCCACCTTCTGGCATTTCAAAAGAATCATCACCAAGCGCTTCAAAATAACGTGCTTCTATTGAACGAGCTAAATTGGTAATTTGATTACCAGCATCATTAATATAATATTCTCTTGTGACATTATAACCAGCCGCTTCTAATATATTGGCCAACGTATCGCCAACTGCGGCATTACGGGCATGACCTATATGTAAATCACCTGTAGGATTAGCCGATACATATTCTAATAAAATATTTTCACCATTTTTAACTTTTTTATGACCAAATTGATCACCATTATTGATTGCTTCAGTAATAATCGCAGTCAAATAAGCACTATCTAAATAAAAATTGATAAAACCAGGTCCTGCGATATCAACTTTTTCAACTTGTGCAGCCGTTGTATCCAAATTTTCAACAATTGCTGTTGCGATTTCGCGTGGATTACGTTTCGCTATTTTTGTTAAGACCATTGCTATGTTTGTTGAATAGTCACCATTTTTATTATCTTTTGGTATTTCGATTTTAATTTCAGGTATTTCATTCACGTCGGCAAGTTGTGCTTGTTGAATACTTTTCTTAATTTCTTCAACCAACTTTTGTTTGACTTGTTCGATTATGTTCATTTACGGCATCTCCTTGTAAGTAATTTCATATTGATAAGATCCCATCTTCTCTTCATCTTGAATTAAATCATAATGCACTTTCAATTTTCCACCATTATCATTTACAAAATGTAAAATAGAATGTGTATAAACGGTCAATGGTATGCGACCGCCACTAATTTCATACAAAGTAATCGTTTCCTCACCTTCTACAAAATGAAGGTTTAACTTAATATCACCATTGCGGATAATCTTTACTCCTGAACTTTCAATTTTAACTGTCACATTAACGATTGCTCCGTCTATCTTTTCTTGATAACGAATAAAATCGGCTTTACGTTTTTGCCAAGATCCTGTAGTAGACAATGAGAATTTTTCCTTATTATCGAATTGTTTAACCACTTGTTTCGTTTGGATTTCAACATTGTTCTCCAATGTAAGTTTCACCCTAATCTTTAAAATAATACAAACCATTATAGCATACTTGAAATATGCAAAACAGTTGCTAAATTAATTTAAATTCAATAATCTCCATTTTCAAAGTTCGTTTACAACACCTTCACAATATTCAAAAACCACACATAAAAAAAGTAGAAAAAACAAAATCAAAATCTGATTTCGTATTTCTACTCTTTTCAAATGACGCAAATATCCCAATGCATACGTTACATGCATTTAAATACCGATGTTCTTATGTTCTTCGTTTAATATCGTTGAACTCTTAAAAACCAATGATATTATACTGTTTCTAAAGCTTCATGCAATGAAGCATCAGAGTTATTCCACATATCTATATCATGCGATTTAAGAAACGCTGCTAATATTTTTTTATTTTGGTCACCTATTTGATCGATTTCAATATTATGTTTCATTGATTTATCCATCATATTGACATGTTCAGGCATACTTTTGTAACCTCTACGAATACTTCTATTTACTAATAAATAGCATGCTGTTAGTCCGGCATAGTAGGGTCCATTTTCACCACGTTCTGTTGTAACCCAACACAACCAATATTCTTTCGCCTCTTCACCTTCAACGGTCGCCTTATCTTTAATCCATTTGACACCTTTTTCAACACTAGAACGCGCATGCATGCCTGCAATATCAATAAATGCCTCTTCGTTTGCAACATCGATAAACACTGGTGCTACGTTATCTAAACTTATAGAACCAATATTGGTACCTTTGTGACCATCCAACGGATCATTTTTAATAATATTGAATTTAAATCCCTTATTTTCAGCCATCAGCTTCCACCTCCATTATTAAAACAAGTAGCGCTGCAATTGTTAAATTACAATCCTACATAAGTTGTCTATATTAAAATTTTGCCATATTTAACAAAGTGATAAAAGTCATCAATTTTTAAGTGCTTAATTTAATTCATCTAATATACTATTAATTGCATTTCTAACTTGGTCATCTTCTATATCAGAAATAAATTCTTTTGGATAATATAATTTATAATCTTGTCTGTTAATGCCAGTTATACTATGAATAACTAAGGATTGACTACTAATTTCTCTTATTTTACCATTACGTCTCAACAAATGAATCGGCTGTCTGTCTGATCCTGGACGGTCATAATCATAAGGTAAATCAGAAAAGGATTCACTTACAAAGTAATAATTCGGATCTATACCTGCCTGTATAAACAAATCTGTTAATTCTGTAATTGTAATAATAGAACCATCAAATGGCATATATTTAAACAAATCCCGATTAATAAATCTACGAGACAAATCACTTAATATAGCGTCATCTTCATTAATCCATGCTTTTAAGTAATAAACTACAACCGCTTCATCTAAATCTACATACTGTTCAATCGTCATAGATTCTTCAAAGAACGGTATAAAATCGGCAGGATATTTTTTAAAAGTGTACCCTTCATTATAAAGTTGCTTTGCTCGTTTCAAACAATTATTAAGCAACACTTCTCCACCTCGACTAACTGGATGGAAGTAAACTTGCCAATACATTTGGTAACGGCTCATAATGAAGTTCTCTACTGCATGCATACCACTTTCTTTAATAAGTACTTCATCTTTTGAAGGTCGCATCAATCTCAAAATACGTTCCATATCAAATTGCCCATACGTAACACCCGTAAAATATGCATCACGTTGCAAGTAATCCATTCTATCAGCATCAATTTGTGAAGAAATCATAGAGATGACCAATTTATTTTCATGTGTTTTATTAATAACATCAGCTACTTGCTGTGGAAAATCTTCAGAAACACGTCGTAATACACGATTTACTTCTGTCGGGCCAGTAATAATTTTTTGCGTAAATTGTTCATGATCTGTATTAAAAATCTTCTCGAAGCTATGTGAAAATGGTCCATGACCTAAGTCGTGTAATAATGCGGCACATAGTGCAAGTGGACGATCATCATTATTCCATGCTTCACGACCGTCAAACGAATCATCAATTAATCTTCGAACAATCTCATATACACCTAATGAATGTCCAAATCTACTGTGTTCAGCGGTATGAAATGATAAGTATAATGTACCCAATTGCTTTATACGACGTAAACGTTGAAATTCTTTCGTTTTAATCAAATCCCAAATCACTTGGTCTCTTACATGAATATATCTATGAATGGGGTCTTTAAATACTTTTTCTTCAGGTAACTTTTGTGTAGCATAAGTTGTAAAAGTCAATGTCGTCCTCCTATTCATACCTTGTTAATGTGCATCTATGATAAAGTTTTACGCATCAATGCTAAATCCATTTCTTCCCCATACATCACGTGCATATACGAGCGCACACGCTCAAACCCTTTTTGTTCATAAAAAGCTACCGCTTCATCATTCTTATTATCCACTTCTAAAAATACTTCATCATATTCGTTTTGGAAATATGCCAAGCCTTCTTTCAGTAAATCAGAACCATATCCATGATGTTGCCACGAAGGTCTCACGTAATGGGCTGATAAGAATAATTCAGTGCCATATATAAAGTTAGCAAAACCAATGATCTGATCATCCTCTTCGATGACTAAAAATAATTGTTCTTCTAACCTTTTAAGTAAATGTTGTTCATTATATGAAGCAGCCAATAATTCATTTACAGTTTTAGCTGCATAGATATTTAAATAAGTATTATACCAAGCTTTTGTTGCTACATCTCTGATGCCTACAACATCTTCTGGCGCTGCTTTCCTAACTTTGTGCATGTTGGTTCCCCCTATTTATAGTAGGTAATAATACTCATATTATAACATAATTTTAGTGTTCAAAATACTTAATCTATTCATATGAAAATAGCTTGGACAATAGATAACATTGCCCAAACTATCTCTAAATATTACTTATTTAATGTATCTTGCCATTCTCGTGCGCGGTTTAATGCATACGAATCTTTATCAATATCTCCTGGTTTTTCAGCAGTTCCAATAATATAACCAGATAGCGTAGCACCTAAAAACTCTAAGCTATACTTGATTTGAGTGATACATGGCTTCGCTTTTACTTTTGGAAAATCTCCGCCGACAATAATGAGTCTAAAATCTTTTTCAGCCATTTTTGCCTTAAAATCCTTATAATTAGGATCCATTAAAGTTTCAGACCAATGATCAATGAATGCTTTCAAAGAGGCTGATATACTATACCAATACACGGGTGAGGCAAAAACAATTGTATCACTGGCTAACACTTGATCTATCATTTTTTTATAATCATCTTCATAAGTATCAATCGTTGTCCCATCATGTCTCACATCTCTCACTGGATTCAATTGGTACTGAGTTAAATCAAACCATTTGTAGTCATGTCCTGATAAGGCCATTTTAGTCAATCGAGCAGTGTTTCCCTCCGGACGACTGCCCCCGAACAAAACTGTAATCATAATAATCTCCTTTTCATATATTAAAATATTCCATTAGAGATATCTTAATAATTTTACACAAAAGTTCATAAATATAACATGCGTTTACAATAGTATATTATAGCATTAAATGATTTGTAGGAAAATTTATATATATTTATATATTTCAACTAAAATTTAAAAACTTTATAAAATGGGCATAGGATAGAAACTTAATTTTCTTTTAAAAATTTCGTCATCTCAACCTGGAAATGATAACTAGAATGAATAAAAGTACACAGTGATGCCTGAGCTAAAACTTATACATAAGTCCACTCACTTATTTATTATTTTCTAGGAAATAGTTGATTTATTTTTTCAATCTCTTCTTGAGTTAAATTAACCTCTAAAGTTGTTAAATTGTCCACGACTTGATGTGGTTGCTTTGCGCCTGGAATCACGACATCCAATGAAGGTTGAGTTAAATAGAATGCAAGCACAATATGTGCAACATCTACATTATGATTATCTGCAATACCTCTCAACTCATCAATTTTCTCTAAATTTTCTTTGAATTTTTCACCTTGGAATTCTGGATTCTTAGCACGAATATCATCAAATTTTGTATTTTCAGTGTATTTGCCAGCTAAAAGACCTGAAACTAAAGGGAAATATGGAATAAATGTAATTTGATTTTCTTTTGTATATTCAAACACATCTTCATTTTCGCGATTTAATAAATTGTATTCCATTTGCACAACATCAACATAGCCGTCTTTATTCGCTTCTTTAAGTTGATCTAATGTAAAATTAGAAACTCCTATCGCTTTAATCTTACCTTCATCTTTTAAATCTTTTAATGCAGCAACTGCTTGATCTTTAGGCGTAGTATCATCTGGAAAATGAATATAATACAAATCAATATAATCTACTTGAAGACGTTTTAAGCTTTTTTCTACTTGATCTTTAAGAAATGCTGGATCATTAGACATTTTCACATTACCATCTTCATCAAAATAATGCGCACCCTTTGTGGCAATTGCAAACTCGTCTCTAGCAAATTCTTTAACCGCTTCTCCTACTAATTCTTCCGAACGTTCTGGACCATAAATATAGGCTGTATCTAACAATGTAATACCATTTCTAACAGCAGTGCGAACCGTTTCTTTACCTTTTTCTTCGTCTAAATCATTATAAAAATTATGTCCACCAACAGCATTTGTACCTAAAGCAATCGGTGATACCGTTACATTTGATTTTCCTAATTGAACTTTTTCCGTCAAAACAATCCAACTCCTTATATATTAATTTTGAAATATTTATAGAATCTCTGGCTCAAATTGTTTTTGTATCCCTTCATTACGAAAGATACTTTGACAATGCCATCAACAAACGCATGAACTGCTGAATACTATATAATATATCTCTACCCTTTTTCACTCAGTTTAATAATATGTTATACATATCGTATTTATGCACATAACAAAAATTACTTAACTTCATTAGTAATCATCGCTATTTTAAATATCTTGTCTCTCTAAAAAAGTATTGCCATGTAATTCAATTGTTTCAACTATTGCTAGCACAATTTGTTCGGAACACATATGATTTAACACGTAATGTTGAGACATAACAATATTAAGTTGCTGAATAACTTTTCTACCACTACTCAAAATTTAGCATGTTTTTGATGAGACCTTGAAGTAAAATGCTTAAAAATTACGTTTCAAAAATTTAGACATAATGGGACGTAGGACAGAATTCTAATTTTATTAAAATTATTTCGTCATCCACCTTTGCAAAGATGACTTGATTTAAAAAACATAAAATGATTTACCTAAGTTCAATCATCTACCTAAAATATAAATGCACTGGGACAAATCAATTACAGAGATATACACATAAAAAAGTAGGATGCAATGCGTGTTACACCCTACTTACGAATCATTTTTATTTAATTATTGTAATATATTTTTAAAGTGTCCATTTAATTAATGTCGACGCATATGACAAGCCGCCACCAAACCCAACTAATAGCATGAGGTCACCTTTTTTAAGTTGATGCGCTTGGACAGCTAAGTCAATCGATAATGGAATCGTAGCCGATGACGTATTACCATAATATTTAAGACTCATTAGCGCTTTATCTTTAGAGAGGTTAGCCTTTTCACATATTGATTCTATCATTCTGGCATTAGCACTATGTGGCGCAAACCAATCTATGTCCTCTTTTTTATAATTCGTGTTACGTAACGTATTGTCAATAATATTCGGAACATTGCCGACAGCCCATTTATATACGCCACGACCATTTTGAACAATATAACCAGGATTTTGTAAATCTTCGCCAAACATAGTATGAGAAAGTTCTGAACAATATAAATGATGTCCTTTGTCACCGTCTGAGCCAGAACTACTAGATATAAAGCTCGTTTCATCTTCACTGTATTCTACTAAAAATACGCCTGCTCCATCACCAAACAAAATACATGTATTGCGGTCTGTGTAATCTGTAATTCGTGATAGTGTTTCCGCGCCAATAACTAGCACTTTTTTATTTTGAC
Source organism: Staphylococcus sp. GDY8P67P (assembly GCF_017892545.1). Taxonomy (NCBI): domain Bacteria; kingdom Bacillati; phylum Bacillota; class Bacilli; order Caryophanales; family Staphylococcaceae; genus Staphylococcus; species Staphylococcus sp. GDY8P67P. The sequence goes on along the minus strand of NZ_JAESLH010000021.1, from coordinate 8,665 downwards.
CAGATGTAATCAGACCATTAGCTATATTCAAACCATAGGCAAAACCTGCACAAGCTGCATTAATATCAATGGCCCCTGCATTTTTTAATCCAAGTTTCGCTTGCACATAAGATGCGACACTTGGGGTTTTATAATCTGGAGTCAATGTAGCATTGATAATCATATCAACATCATTTAATTCCACTTGATATTTCTCTTGCAAATCCAGCACTGCTTTATAACTGATATCACTCGTATATTCATCTTCAGCTACAATTCTTCTTTCAACAATCCCAGTTCTTTGTTGGATCCATTCATCAGAAGTATCAACAATCTTCTCGAAATCATGGTTATCCATTCTTTTTTTCGGTACATAAGCACCTTGCGCAGTAATTTTAGCAAACGAATTCATATCATAACTCCTTTTATCAATCTATAACTTTAAAATTTCAAATTCTTATTATTTATCATACGCTTCATACTAATGAATGATAACACAATCAATGCAACACCTATAACATAGATAATAATTTCTAACTATAAATAAATATAAATAATATTATTAATTTATAGTTATAATTTATCACATGAACTAAATGTATAATAATCTTTAATTGACTTTTCATAATTTTTAAATTAATATTCATTTTTGGTAACGTTTACATTATTTTTTAAGTAAAGGAGCAACAAAATGGAAAGTGATGATATCAAGCACTTGGTTGAATCAGGTCAACTATCTGTAGGCATTGAATTAGGCTCTACGCGTATAAAGACCATTGCTATCGCACCTAATTGCGAAACAATTGCAACAGGTTCTTTTGAATGGGAGAACAAATATGAAAATGGTTATTGGACTTATTCCATTAATGATGTATGGGTAGGCATTCAAAAAAGTTATGCTGAAATGTCACAATCAATTAAGGATAACTATCATGTTCAAATTAAATCCTTAGCTTCTCTAGGAATTAGTGGTATGATGCATGGTTACTTAGCATTTGATGACAATGATGATTTATTAGTACCTTTCAGAACTTGGCGCAATAACAATGCGAATAAAGCAGCAAAATTGTTACGCGAAGATTTTAAAGTAAATATACCAGAACGCTGGAGCATCGCTCAGCTGTTCCAATCAGCAATAGATGACGAAGCACACGTCAAACAAGTTAGTTATCTAACTACACTAGCTGGATATGTTCATTGGTATTTAACAGATAAAAAGGTATTAGGTATTGGAGACGCATCTGGTATGTTCCCAGTTGACAGCGAACGTAAGCAATTCCGTCAAGATCTATTAAAACGTTTTAATACATTATTTCAAAATTTAGGTTACTCGCAAGATATTAACGATATGTTACCAAATGTCATTGTAGCTGGAGAAATTGCTGGTTACTTAACAAAAACAGGCGCTAAACTCATCGACCCAAATGGTGAACTGGAACCAGGGTGTCCAATGTGTGCACCAGAATCAGATGCTGCAACAGGCATGGTGGCAACGAATAGCGTAGCACCAAAAACCGGAAATGTTTCTGCAGGAACTAGTATATTTTCAATGATTGTACTAGAGAAACCGATTACTTATGTTTATCCTGAAGTAGACATTGTAACTACACCTGATGGTTATGATGTTGCGATGATACATGCTAATAATTGTACATCTGATATCAATGCTTGGGTTCATTTGTTTGAAGAAGTCTTCCAACTCATGAATGTAAAATATGATAAAAATGAACTTTTTACCAAGTTATTTGAAAGCGCTTTTAATGGAGATGAAGACTTAGGAAAATTATTATCTTATGGCTATATCTCCGGAGAATTCATAACGGATGTCAATCAAGGTTATCCGATGTTCCTACGTCACGTTGATAGTGAATTCAATATTGAAAACTTTATGAAAACACATATTTTTAGTGCCTTTAGTACTTTGAAAATTGGTATTGATTTATTAAAAGAAAATGAAGATATTCAAATTGATAGCATGCTAGGCCACGGTGGTATTTTTAAAACAGACAAAGTTGCACAATCCTATTTAGCTGCAGCATTAGAAACACCAGTCAGTGTTATGAAAACTGCTAGTGAAGGCGGTGCATGGGGTATCGCAATATTATCCCGTTATTTACTAGAAAATCAATATACAAATTTGGCCAATTACTTAAACGTTAAAGCTTTTGATAACACTGACCAAATCACTTTAAACCCTAAATCTCAAGATGTTGAAAGTTTTAGAAATTATATTCAAAAATTTAAAACATTATTACCTCTCCAACGACAGATAGATGAGTATATTTAAAGTCGATTAACATTTTAGAAATCATATTTAAAGATTAGGAGAGATTTTTGTGGATACACTAAGTACAGATAGCTCTAAGCAATTTTTAGGCTTACCGTTAACTTTAATTTGGGGTTATATCGCAGTAGCTATTTTCATGACTGGTGATGGTATTGAACAAGCTTTTTTATCAAAATATATTGTTAGTCTTGGGTTTGAAGCACATCAAGCATCCGCAGTCTTAACACTTTATGGTCTTATTGTAGCAGTTGCATCTTGGCTTTCCGGTATTTTGGCTGAAATTTTTAGCCCGAGAAAAATAATGGCATTTGCGTTTATCATTTGGATTATTTTTCATATCGGTTTTTTAACTTTAGGGTTAGAGCAACATAGCTATCCAATGATGTTAATTATGTATGGTATTAGAGGCTTTGCCTATCCGATGTTTATCTATAGCTTCGTCGTCTGGATTACGTATTCAGCTCCAAAACATCGTCTAGCTTCAGCTATGGGCTGGTTCTGGGCAATGTATTCCGTGGGTATCGGGTTTTTAGGAACCTATCTACCTAGTTTTACAATACCTTGGATTGGATTTATGGGAACATTATGGTCTTCCATAATATTCATTTTAATCGGTGGTTTAATGGCCATGTTTTTAGTTAAAGATAGAAAAGGCTCTGAGAAAGAATCCGATAGATTAACGCCCAAAGAGATATTACTTGAATTCGCTAAAGGAATAACCATTTTAAAAAATCCTCAAGTTGCTATTGCTTGCGTAGTTAGAATCATTAACCAATTAGCCTTGTTTGGTCTTGTCGTTATCATGCCAATCGTATTCACTGATACCGTAGGATTTACTACATCAGAATGGTTGCGAATTTGGGGATTAATGTATATTGTAACTATTTTTACTAACCTATTTTGGGGTGTGGTTGGCGATAAAATCGGATGGGTACGACAAGTGCGGTGGTTTGGCTGTATGGGAATGGTGATTTCTACATTAGCATTTTACTATTTACCAATCTCGACTGGACCCAACATTTGGGTTGCTGGTGCAGTAGCGATTGTATTTGGTTTTGCTGTCGCGGCATTTGTACCGATGTCAGCCATTTTCCCCATTTTAGAACCAAATCATAAAGGGGCAGCGGTTTCTATTCATAATTTATCTGCTGGCTTAAGCAACTTTGTCGGACCAGCTATCGCAACGTTAACCGTACCGATAGGAGGTCCTGTATTAACTATTTGGACATATGCAATTATTTATTTCATAGGATTTATACTAACTTTCTTTATGAAAGTTAACCAACCAAATCATTAAAAAGGACAGGAGTTTTAACATGACAAATATATTAGAACAATTTAAATTAGATGGAAAAGTAGCAATTGTAACAGGGGGTGCGATGGGCTTAGGCAAAGCCATGGCTACTGCATTAGCACAAGCTGGTGCTAACATCGTTATCGCTGACATTAATGAAGCGGTAGCTAATGATACTGCACAAGAAATTCGTGAAACTGAAAGCGTAGAAGCGATTGCTCTAAAAGTAGATGTTACAAATCCAGATGCTGTAAATCAAATGGTCGAAGAAGTTACAAAACAATTTAATAAAATTGATATTTTAGTTAATAATGCTGGCATGACGATTAATGCAAAAGCTGAAGAAATGTCATTTGAAGATTGGAATAAAGTTATAAATTTAAATCTGAACGGCATTTTCTTAGTTGCACAATCCGTTGGGCGTGTAATGATTAAACAAGGCTATGGTTCTATCATTAATACATCCTCTATGTCAGGACTAATTGCTAATAAACCTCAAGAACAATGTTCGTACAATGCTTCCAAAGCTGGTGTCATCATGTTGACGAAAAGTTTAGCTATGGAATGGTCAAAATACAATATTAAAGTAAACACAATTGCCCCGGGTTATATGAAAACAGAACTTACGAAACCTTTCTTTGATCAAGGTGGAGCAATGATTGAAGACTGGATGGGATTCACACCTATGGGCAGACCAGGCACACCAAATGAACTCGGTGGTATCGTTGTATATCTTGCATCTGATGCATCTTCATTTGCACAAGGTAGTGTCTTCACAATTGATGGTGGTTACACAGCACTATAAACATTAATAGCATATAATGGTCTAGTTTCAATAATATATTAAATTAAAAAACACTTTTGCTCAATGCACATACATTATGTCGGCATGAACAAAAGTGTTTTTTTATATTCATTAGTACAAAAATGATTAAACTGCATTGTGCAATTCAATCATTTCATATGTGTCACCTTGAGTGTCTTTCACTTACTTTTCTTCTTAGCTAATTTTTCTTTCAGTTTGCGATCTTGTTCTTCTTTACGTCGTTTACGTTCCTCATTGCGTTTTCTAAGGCGCTCTTCCTCTTCAGGATCTCTAGGTTTTTGCAACTGTTTTTCAATTTTTTCCATAAGCTCATCTTCAGTTAAGGCTGCTAATGGGCGATTATTAACAAATGCAAAAGTTTTACGTCGACCAGGACCACAATACGATTGACAACCTATTTCTATTTCTGCATAAGGATCTAATTTTGTCAGTTTTTTCTGTAAAGATTTACAATTAACGCCCTGACAATCATCGCAGATTAAAAATTTATTTTGCAAAATCAATCCCCTCATCTTTCCAAACGTGAATGATTCACTCATTTTACTGATAAATTATGTGAAATATGCGCTCAATTTCCTATCAAAGCCACATCAATATATTTATAACGATAAATTACAACTCTAATTATTTTACTCTATTTTAAATTTTTTTCAAGTTATGCTCCATTAGATCTAAAAGTTGTGTATGAAAACATAGCATTACACGTTCATGATACTACTTTTTTCTATATACTTTTCTGTTTGATTTTTATAATTCAATCAAAAATCGGCTGGACAAATCAATTGTCACAGCCGTGTCGCTTCTCAATTTATTATTACGATAGTATAACTTATATATGAGTTTCAACTCAACTAAAGCATCATCCTTGCTAGGATTAGACAACGCAACATTTAAAAATTATTTTTCCTAAGCTTATTGTCCATGATAGATACTAAACTCTAACGGTTTCACTTCATTTTCTAGCCATTCTTTATAAATTGATTGTTTATCAACTTCATTATTAATGATTGTGATACCACAGTCACCGCCACCAGCGCCTGATGTTTTAGCAGCACCACCATATTTTTCAGCTACAGAGCATAACACTTTCAAATGTGCAGTTTCAATATCAATCGTAGCCTCATTATCCATGGATTGAATAATTTCACGATTCATCCGGATCATTTGCTGTACACCTTTGATATGATTCGTTTTAAAGGCATGAATTAATTTTTCTACGCAAGCATGTGAACGTTCTAAAAATTTCCCGTAAAATGTAGGGTCAGATTTCAAACGTTTCACTTCACTCACTAAGTGATGTGAAGACGCAGGCGATCCTGTCCAACCAATTAAGACTTCCATATTTTCTGGTGGTTGTAGTGGCTCAATATGTAAACCTGGCCAGTTTTTATTTAGTACTTCGTTGACAGAGGTATCTTCAATTTGTTGTGAAACCCACTCATGATCAAATGTACTATAAGCAAGCCACCCTGTGTATACACTAACTGCGATATCTCCACAAGAACTCAAACTTTGCAATTTCATATTTGCAATCACTGCAAGTTTATAAATATAAAGATTTGATAAATGCATCTCATAAAATTCATTTAAAGCTTTTACTACAGATACAAGTACTGCTGCACTTGAACCTAAACCGTATTTATGACCATTTGCGTCATCTAGATTACTATCTATCGTTAAATTAAAATGTTTTAGGTCAATGTGATTACTACTCACAAATTGCTCAAAAACTTCTATAGCTGTGATGACGTATTTTAATTGCTTTGCTGCATATAAATCAGATAAGACTATCTTATCTTCTTCTCTTTGAAATGTAACTGGCTCATGATGTAATGTCTTTGAGTGGATTGTACCTTCTGAAGCATTAGAGTCTTCAATTGAAGCCGTTACAAATCTATTAACAGCTATTAACACAGATTTATACCCAGGTTCAGTAACAGCATATTCACCTGCAATATAGAGCTTACCTGGCGCTTTTACTTGAATCATGTTATCTCTTCCTTACTCAATAATTTCAACACCTGTACGTGTAATGTCACTTGCAATAATTTGATCATCATTAAATGATTTTTTCAGTGCATCAATGACTGCCTGTTGATTTTTCTTTTCTACTAAAATTTTAACGTTGGGTCCTGCATCCATTGTGAAATAACAAGGGTAACCAGCTTCGCGACATTGATGTACAATATCCATAGCTAAATAACTATCTTCTACCATATATGTAAAAGGAGGCTGTGAACCTAAATTTGTTGCATGCATCCTCAAGCCATTCTCTTCAATAACTTCTCCTAAGTACTTAAAATCTTTGTCTTTAATCGCATGCTTAACTGACGCTATGTCTTCATCTACATGATCTAACCAGTATTGGTAAAAACGAGATGTATCACGCGTATGTGACATACCAGCACGACTAGAAACTTTTTTTGTTTGATTATTGATCACGACAAATATCATTGACAAATCATCTTCCCAGTGATCTGCATCAATCGGGAAACTATATGATGATGCATCATCATGACCTTTTTCCCACTCTACAAAACCGCCATAGATACTTCTAGAAGCTGATCCTGATCCTCTTCGAGCAAGTCTAGATAATGCTTTACCCGTTAATCCAAGTTTTAAAGCTTCATTACATGCTGCTGCTAATGCGGCATAAGCACTTGCTGATGAGGCTAAACCTGCAGCTGTTGGTACGAAATTATCACTTTCGATATGCGCATACATAGATGTTTTACCCAGTTCTCTAACAATATCCATAAAACGACGAATTTTAGTTGCTTCAGCATCATCTACTGTTTGTCCATTTAAAATCAATAAATCTTTAGTATATTGTTCAGAAAAAGTTACTTTAGTCTCTGTATAAAACCGATCTAATGTTACCGACAAGCTATTATTCATTGGAATAATATAGGCTTCATCAGCTTTCCCCCAATATTTAATCAGTGCAATATTTGTATGTGCACGTGCTTTGCCACTACTAACCACCTTACTAACCTCCTAAATATTCAATCCATGTATGATGTGCACCTAACGATTGTGCACTTTCCACAATTTTTTCAGCCGTTTCTAAAGTAGAAGCTAGAACAATCATACTTCCGCCTCTACCTCCTCCAGTTAATTTACCAGCTATAGCACCTTGCTCTTTACTAACCTCTAACAATTGCTCAATTTTTTCATGACTAACAGTGAGTGTTCTTAAATTCTCTTGACACAAATTAAATACCATAGCAAGTTGTTCAAAGTTATGGTGTTCGATAGAATCTCGCGCCTCATGTACCAATTTGCCGATATGTTCGACAAAGCTAAGGTATCCACTATCTGCTTTACATAAATTATGTACGTCTTCTACTGCTTGTTTTGTTGAACCACGAATACCAGTGTCTATCACAACCATATACCCATTTAAATCTAAAGGCTTTAATGTAGTAACCTTTCCTTTTTGAAACCAAACTGGCTTGTTAGATACTATGGTTTGTGTATCTATCCCACTGGGTTTGCCATGCGCAATACGTTCTGCCCAATTCGCTTCTTCTATCAAAACCGCATCTGTTAATGGTTTATTTATATAATCGAAACTCGCACGTACAAATGCGACTGCCATTGCAGCACTTGATCCTAGGCCTCTTGATGGTGGTAAGTTCGTATCTATAGAAACTTTGATGGGTGTTGCAATATCATATTTATCAATAAACCTCGTTATTACTGATTTTAAGTGTTCAGGTGCGTAAACCAATTCACCATCATACACTTCACTTTTAATATAGGAAGACTCTGATGCATTTAAAGACTCAATTAATGCACTCACTCTCCCTGTCGTAAATGGAATCGCAATTGCAGGCTCTCCAAATGTCACCGCGTGCTCACCTATTAAAATCACCTTGCCATTCGCTTCCCCATAACCTTGTTGTGCCATATTTTCAATCACCTTTAGTATTTTCTTTAAATTTAAATAATATATGCTTTGCACCGCGATTTTTATTAATCTCAATTTCATTCCTAGTTATCTTAACATTTCCCGGGAAATTTTGTGTTTAATAGCATTTCGCTATAGTATTCATGCTTTTCATTTTTAATCAAGCAACCATTACGTGCATTTTTACACAACTCAATCGATTTTCACACAAATCAAAGTATATTATCTCACAAATTTCATATATTGGCATACGTCTCGAGACATAGTTTTTTAATTTGTATCAAAATTGAACGAAATGAGCAAAAAGTTAATACCTGCTACTAATTATAAACAATACTTATTTATTATAGATAAAGTCCGTATAAT
>NZ_JAESLH010000020.1:0-60797 GCF_017892545.1 Staphylococcus sp. GDY8P67P | reverse complement strand
AGTCTGGACTTGACTTTATTTTGAAAATAATTCTTTAAAACTTTTTTGTAATTCAAATCTGAAATTACTTTTTACATTTACTTTCTTTTCTTAATGAACTTCTTAACTGAATTGATTCAACAAATGAAATCATTTATCTTCTGAACTCAATCAACAATTGAATTTCAACAAATGAATTAACTTAAACAATTTATCTTAATTGGATTAATCATTCTTAATTAGAAATCAAATATCAATTACAATTCATTTCTTCTCTTTGAATGTTGATGAACAATCACAATGAAACTTCTATGTGAACTATCTCATTAGTTGGATCTAATACTCATACTAAAAGTAGTGACCTTATAAACTGTATGCTTAATAACCCGACCTTTAACATAGGTAGCTTATTCACTGTGTCCTTTATTGTGAAGTCCCTTGATAACTATACCTTTAATATATTGGCATCTCCTTATATATCAGCCACATTCAATATATCCATACTTTCATCACACCCACTACTTATAAGAAAAGACCACCACCAATTAATAGTGATGGCCTAAACCAACGTGCAGAAGAACTGGGAACTAATGAAAATAACAAGGAGTTAAATGCCCAATGGCTAATTTAGACTTTAATACTGAGCGCTCAACATTAAAGATTTAGTATATCTTTAATATCTATATTATACCATGAACGCCGTCATAATACCACTTTACATTACCTAGTATTAATAGAAATTGCTTTTATTTTACCAATCTTTTCAATGAGCTTATTCATCGATGTCACTTCATCTGTATAGATTTGTACACTCTTAACTTTGTTCTGCTGCACTAACTTTATGAATTCTTGCATAATGGGTCTATCATCTATCTCAATAGCCAATCCGTATAATCCTTGATTGACGACAACTGTCAAATTGCCGCGATGGATAGAAGCAAGAATATTATCATCTTTATTGTTATCTAACATCACACAGAGTCTGTCATTGTCCTTTAATACTTGAAATACATTGTTATCCAACTCATACGGTTTAAAAGTCTGATAGTTAGGATCTACTGTTTTGGTCGTTCCCATTTCTACAGGTTTATCAGTCGTAAGTGCTTGTACTGTAATTCGATTCTTTTGCTTATTATATTTAACGTTATTATCTGATTGTTTGATTGTTGTTAGCATATACTCACATCCTTACCATTGTTTTTGGCCATAATGATATTTTTGGAACTCATCACGAGAAACGGTATCTAATGCTTGTTCGACTCTCCATGCATAACCACGTGGCGTTGTTTGTTCATTGTATTTATCACCATCACCTAAATTAATTTCGTGGTCTAGCATTTGCCCATTAAATCTATTGTGAATGTCATTAGGATTGTTCTTCTCTTGCTTAACATAACGTTCACGAGATATACGACGACCAGCCTCATTTTTATTCTCAATCATTTTACGATACACTTTCACAACATCTTGCAGTTTATCCTGCATCTCTTTCGCTAGTTTTTGATGTTCATCCTTAAATTCTGTCATTTCTTTGTTGTATGCCTTGTAGAACTGGTCAAATTCTTCTTCAGTTACTTTATAATCTGATGAGTTAAGTTGTTCGTCGACTTCGATTAATTCTTGTTCTAAATCTGATTGTAGACTTTTTAATTTTGTTGCTTCTGCAAATTCATCATTATTTTGATAATGTGTAATTTTACTATTGAGCTGTTTAATACGATTTGTTAGCTGATGGTACTTCTGTTTAACCTCTTTTGCCTTAACACCCTTATCATAAATTTGATTATCAAAGATATTGATTGTATTGTCTTGTACTGTTTTTACCATAATTAAATGCCTTCTTTCGTTTTTGATTTATTATTCGCTTTATTGCACTAAAGTCTTTCTTATTTCTAGCATATTGCCTTACCAGTGAATCAATATACCTAACAGATACATTGTTCACATGGGTAGGTAAACGTGCTAAAATTTGATGTGCTATACGTCTGTGATTCATGGAAACACTCCCTTAACTTATTTTCTGTGTATTACCTTTAATATGGTGTGTCGGCATAACATAGTGACTATTTCTATCAATTTCTAACATACGTTTACCATCTCTGTATTTCTGCCAATATTTAGCATCTGCAGTGAGTTTATTAATTTCATCTAGTAAATAATTAATCGCTAAGTGATCACCGCGTAAATATATTGTCATATGCCCTACACTGTTATAATTGAGTTTCAAATTGTATCCTCTTAACCACAAGAAGATTGATTCAGTGTTTAACCTTGATTGCAGCGTTGCCTGTCCTAAACTCGACAAACACCAATCACATGTTATAAAGTCTATTTCTAAATAGTGATACTTGCCCTTCGTTTTATAGATGTGACAAATGGGTTTGTTAGCAATTTCTAAATTCTTAATATCGTTAATATTGAGTTTCTTATTATTTAATTTGAATGGTTGCTTATAGCTCATTTTCTTCATCCTCTATTCTTTTTAATATATCCCAAATAATTTTTAGTACGTGCCATTACTAATTCAAAGCCACCATGAGCAATCAATTTATAACTGGTACGTCTTTTAGTATTAGGTACATAACTTTCACGCCATACCACCCATTTTTCATCAATGTATTCAACATAAACTGCCGATATTTTACTTATTGAACAGAAATACATTTCTTCTGGTATGCCAACGATTAACCCTATTTTTTTAGCTTGCTTATCATAATTTATTTCAATATTAGTAGCCTGCACTTCTTACAGTAGCCTCCCAACTTCTCTCATCGAAAACGTCACCATTTTTATTATCCCCAATCAATATACGCAACGGTTCAATGTCGATGTTACATTGCTTCGCATAGCTTGCTGCTTTATATAAATCATTATTCCTATATTCGCTTTCACCATTTACAATACGTTGATATGCTTGTTTACCTAATCCACCTTTACCAGCACCTAAATGGTCAAAATTGTGGTCTGATAGCACTTGTTTCATAGAATACGGCTCTAACACTTGTTGGGTGTAATTACCACGTTTAGAAAAAATGCGATTTTCAAATTCTCCATTATATTCTGTTACATCTTTTTTATTGTGTTTATAAATCCCTTTTTTTGTTTGACTATTTGCTAACACAAAATAATTATTATCATGTGCCTTTATATCTACTGATGGTAAATAATCTATTTTCTGACCATATTCAATACCAACCCTTTTTTTGAATATTATATGCTTGCCACCACTAGGCGTTGTTTGTACTAAAGTATTTTGTGCATTAGCTACAACTTCGGCATAAAAAGGTATCATTTTTAAACTTTCTAATCCGTTACTACCTTCTTGATGATCTACATCAATATCGATACACCATAGACCACGTGTAAGCACACCTAATACATGTGTTTGATGATACAAACTTGAATGATATTCAATGAACTCATCAGTAACATCAATATCTGCAAAAGTAACACTAGGTTTCTTATATTGATTTAAAGGTATAACTTGTATATTCTTTTTTAATAAATATTTTGCTACATGATAACCTGTCATTGAATACCTCCTAATTAAGAGTTACGGTAACGCTTGTAACCCTTATTTTCTCTATAGTAGTAAAAGATAATTTCATTTATAAAAAACGATATAGAAATTAGCGTTACAAGAGTTACCGACTGTTATTGCAACGTTTTAAGAGTTACTATAAGAGTTACCTAAGAGTTACGGTAACGCTTATTATTGATTAAATTTAACGCCATATTGAATAGTTCTGTGTTGCCTACTTCATGAATCCTTGTATTTACACCATCTATCTTTTTTTGATTATTAAGACTGATACCAATTTTTTTCATGTCATCTTTAGCTTGTTTGTAGCGTAAACTTTTATAATCTTGTTCAATTAACTTTTGTAATGTTTCATCACCAGCAAATATGAAATTTTGCCTAGATAATGCTTTCAATAAAGAAACTTGTGTTTCAGTCAATTCATCTTCACTAAAGTAGTGTTTAAGTGTCACATCATTAAAATTAAATTCTTGGCCAATTTCTTTCAGATATTCTAAACTTGCAATCAAGAATGAAACTGCAGCTGCTACTGACTTTTTACCGTTTGGTTGCACGAAATCCCAATATGGCTTGAATATTTGATAACGTTCTTCATCTGTTTCGTTAAGTGGTCTATCTTTAAGTGAAATCTTAATTGTACGTGTCGTGTTTGCTGTAATTTCCCCTGTATCAACACTTTCATTTGTATCTAGAACTAATAAGGATTTATTTTTGAATGTGAATGCGTTTCTACCAATGCCACGACCCGAAATCACTTCACCAGTCGCAATTTTTCTTAATATACGCATCATATTTTTTGTGATTTCACCTGTTTCGTTGGCATGTGCAATATCTGCACCGTAAAAATTCATCCATTCGTTAGATGCTTCAAATCCACCTGAAATTAAGCTGTCAAAGTTTACTTTATTAACTTGTAACAATTCATCAAATGTTGTCATGAATAACCCTTTACCTGAACGTCCGAAGTCTTTCATTAAAAACCATTTTTCTGCTTGTATGAGATTCATTTTGCGATACATAGCATAAGCATGTACTAACATTAAATTATTTTTACTCTTATCACTTTCGGTAACTAGATTATAGAAGCGTTTAGGTGTGTCTGTATCAATCTCTGACGCATTAACCTCGTATTTTTTAGCGTATAATTCATCTGAATTAAGTGTTTTCTTCCTAAACTCTAAGTTTTTACAATCGTATATCCAATCATTACCTGCGATGGTATAAGGGAGGATATTGTAACCATGTTCTACATTTAGGTGTTCACGGTACATTTCAAGCATCACATCTAAAAAATCGTTTATCTGATGCTTATTATCGACTGGATAATTTAAGGCAAAATTTGTGTCGTCTATTACTTCATATGTGTTACTTTTGACTATTAAAAATGCATCTAATTCATCTGAATAAATCACTTTATCTGATATGAGATCTGCAATAAATCTCGCATAATTGTTGAACGCATCTGCTTTGAAACTTGCCTTCTTTTCCTCTTCACCATTATCATTTTCTGTAATTTTAGTATTTACAATTCCATAAATAACTCCAATTTCTTTAGGAATTATGATATAATCTAAAGTAAGGTTATTAATGTAATCACCGATATCATGCTTTTCACGATGATATAAATTACCTTTATTATTAAAGACTTGTTTATCACTAGAGATAGAAGCGAAATTTATTCGCTTACTAATCTCCTTGATTCTTGATAAACTTGTTGTATTGATATAATCTAAATTTGAATGAAATTCAAAATGTTGTTTATAAAGTGTTGTTTCGTCCATACAATCAACCTTTCATATATGTTAGTATTTTAAGTAGATATTTTTCTTAAATATCCGTTCTATGCGTTTCGTGATTCCTCGCCAAAGTTCTCACGGGACGCTTTTTCTAATTCTCTAAACTCTTTAATAATCGTTTCAAATTCGTTTATATACAATCTCAATAGGTCAAACATCTGTTTACTGTGAATACGATGTTCGTGATAAGAACGAGCATATGAAAGAGCTTCATCTTTAGTTATAAGGTAATTACGGTCATACGGTAAACACTCATCGTCAAACCAACCTTGCGCTTCTTTCATATCTTCAAAATTTTCCTTCAATAATTCTAGTTGTGTACCTATATTATCCATTTCAAAATTCATGTTATTTACTCCCTTTTCTAATATTTGTCATCTGCATTTTTAAATCATTTAAATCAATCAATAATTTATTATTTAAATTGAATAGTAGTTCTCCCAAATCTTCGCTGATTTCTTCATCAAGTGGTTTTGAATTGCAGTAATCGATTAACCATTTCATTAGTTCATTCGCATAGTCACTTTGACCTAAAATATGATGAGATTTTTCTGTTTGCTCGATATATTCATCTTTTGTCATCTTAATTCACTCCTATAATAATTTTATCTTTCAACGGTATTGCTACGACTGCACCTATAATATATAAAGCTAATGGTACAAACACATCGTTAATCGCTAATGCTAGTAATAAGGTAAATACTGTAAGTAATGTGAGTAGTATTACGTAGTTTTTCATTTAATCCCTCCTAGGAATTATATATTTCGTTAAAATTCTTCTTAATATATTCTTTCATTGGTTCTGCTAAAAACTTGTAATGATCTGATTGTGATTTAGGTTCATGTACATACTTTTCAATGTCCTTTTTAAATCTCGGATTAAGCAAAAGTTTTTTCATAACTGAATTCCTTGATAATTGCATGTGTGACTGTAAATCTTTAAATGACCACACAAGTTTAGGTTCATTAATAATTACAATACCTTCATTTTCTTGTAGTTGTTCTTGCATTATTTTCACCTCCTTATTAAGCAGTAGCTTGTGTATTTAAATATTTATTGTAGATAGTTTTACTGACTGAAATATCTAAACCAAATTTGTTAATAGAAGTCATTAAATCGACTGTATCATCTAAAATTTGTTGACGAATAATTAACATATCCTCACTCATTTGTTCTTTTTTTAAGGCTTTATCATAACCAAACAATGTTGAAACACATTTATTAACTACAGTTTGACATTTAATATAACTAATCTTATTGGGATTAGATAAACCTTTTTGCAAAACGTCCATAGCTTTTCGTTGATGCTGCTTATCCATTAAATGAAATACTTCATGTTGCTTTAATCCGATTGATTGTCTTAACTCTTTAATAACTTGCTTAACCCATTTCTTAAACTCATCAGCTTCATCACGTCTACTATTCCAAATAGCTTCGTAAATACCTACTTCTGAAATAATTACAGCTTTTTGCTTACCTTTAAGGGTGTCCACATTATGGACAGCCTTTTCTGACACATCTAATAATCTAGTCATATGTGGTGTGTGTGAATACCCTAATGCTTTTGCAACATCACCTGCTATTGCCCAATACTCCCCGTCTTTTTCAATAAAACGAATTTCTTTACCGTCAAAAAACTGTTTAATCATCTAACTTCCTCCTTAATACTGATATTGGAAATTTGATCTATTTCAACATTAAGTGCTTTAGCAATTTTCATTACTAGCATTATTGATGGCTTTTTTTTATGATTTAAAATCTCTAACAAATACGAATAATTAACTGGTGTTTCTTTTGCTAGTTCTTTAATACTCATATTGTTATTAACTAGTAACTGTTTAATTTTAAAAGTGTTAATATCTTTCATAAGTAACCCCCCTCTTTTTTAATTCAATTTTTGCTAATGTCAAAACTTGAATATACCCTTATTATAATCGCTTATTTTAAAATTGCAAGTATTAATCTTGAAAAACTTGAAAATAAATGTAAAATGATAACTGTATTAATTATTATTAAAGGAGTGAAACCATGTCATTGAACAGTTTGTTAAAAGAACAAAGGAAAGAAAAAGGGTTTACAATGAAAGAATTAGCAAATAAATCGGGTATATCGGAATCATATATTTCAAAAATTGAAAATAATTCTGTCAGTTTACCTAAAAAAGAAAGGCTGTTATCTTTAGCATATTCATTAGATCCAGAAAATAAAGAAAACCTTTATTCAAGATTTCTAACTTTAGCCTCATATAATTTAGAGAATGCTGAAAAAGAATTTAATCAATTTGCTAATATGAAACAGGCAAATTTAGATAAAGGTTTACCTAATAAAAAATTCACAGATAATTTTGTTAGAATTGACAAAAAAAATTCTAAAATTAATTCTGTTGAATACCCATACTTTGATTTGGAATGGCTATTAAATCAAGAACGATTTGAACTATTTTTAGGAAGAACTGACGTTAATATACTCTTAGATAACAACGAAACAGAAAAAGAACTTCTTATTTTAAAAGATCATGAGCGTGATAGATTGAGAAATATAATAAATATATTTAAAGAAGGATTATTAAACGAAAGAACTAAAATATCTAGAGAAAAAGATGAAAACGTCCTTATTTCGCACTCACATGAATATACATTGATATTCGATTTGTTAAACAAGAATATTGACGATAGAAATAGTTTGATAAGTCAATTAGGTATGATTAACCAAAATAGAGACGTTTTCTATGAAGATAATTACTATTCAGCAATTAACCAAGCAGTAGAACAACAAGATGCTTTAAAATTACAACGTCTAGTAAGAATGACTACAATAAATGAATTGAAACAATATTTGTCAGAACAAAATCGAGGTGATTAAGTGGCATACATTGAAAAGCGAGGTAAAACATGGAGATATTCTATCTCATATGTAGACGATGAAGGTAACCGTAAAAAAGTTCAAAAAGGTGGTTATCGTACTAAACAAGAAGCTAAACGAATTGCAGAAGATTTAGAATATAAAATGAGAAATGGTTATGCTGTAAGTAATGATATAACATTTGCAGATTATTTTTATCAATGGTATGAAGTTAATAAACTACCACACGTATCAGAATCAACTAAAAGACATTATGAATCTGCATACAAGCATATTAAGGAGCATTTTAGACACAAGTTATTAAAAGATATTAAACGTACTGAATATCAAAAGTTTCTCAATGAGTACGGTTTAACGCACAGTTATGAAACGATTAGAAAGTTAAATAGTTATATACGTAATGCATTCGATGATGCTATACATGAAGGTTATGTTATTAAAAACCCTACATACAAAGCAGAATTACACGCATCTATTCCAGCCAAAACAGAAGAAATGAAATTTATTAATGAATCTGAATTCAAAAAACTTAAACATTATTTTGAACAAAAAAATACCACCTCATCACTTGTGCTATTAGTAGCACTTGCAACAGGTGGTAGATTTTCAGAAATTGCTAAATTGAAACGTGAAGATCTGGATATTAAAAATAATAAAATTCATTTAAGAGGTACCAAAACCGAAACATCAGACAGAATAATAAGTATTGATGCAGTAACTATGAAACGCATTCAATCATTTATTGATTCACGACCTACTAATATCAGTGGTTACATCTTTACTGTTGATGGTAAAACGATAACTAATGCTGCTGTAAACAAAGTACTGAGAAAAGCATGTGCTAATCTAAATATAAAAGAGATAACTATTCACTCGCTAAGACACAGTTTCTGTTCTATACTCATACATCATGGCTTTTCAATACTATATATATCAAAACATTTAGGACATTCCAACCCAGCCACAACACAATCCATTTACTCCCACTTACTTCAAGAAACTTACGAGCGTGAAGATGAAAAAGCGATGAAATTATTAGAAACTATTTAAGCCACTTAATAATAAATATTAGGTGGTTTTTTATTATAATTTATATCCCAGTCCCCAAATAGTCCCCAAATCACAAAACAAAAACCTATATAACAGCGTTTAATAACTTTATAATATGCCCTTCGAGGGGATATTTTGGATAATCTTCCTTAAAACCATCAAACTGAACATTGAAGTTTTCGGGCTTTCATTGACATTTACTATCCGTTGATGAAAGTCTTTTTTTATTTTCACACCATGAAAAATACCAAACCAGTAGATTTGAAACTCGCTGTTATTCAAAACGCTTAAATTTCAACATTTAAGCGTTTAAGATTTTGTGAAAATGATTTTGTATTTATTTATCAATATTTAATAACTTAAGCATAACACTATTACTTTACATTGATAAACGTGCTGCCTAAGACATCTCGCACATCATGAATAACTAAAAAGGCATTTTCATCTACTTCATTGACTAATTTTTTCACTCTTGTCACCTGAGATTGCGGCACAACAACATATAACATCGTTGTTTCCGTTTTTGCATAACCACCTTTTCCATTTAATAAAGTTGAGCCCCGACCAGTAAAGGAATTAATTTTGTCACTGATGATTTCATTTTTATTAGATATGATTGTAACGCCTTTTTTAGGATTAAAGCCTTCAATTATAAATGAAGTCGCTCTTTCAGTAATGAATAGCATAATAATCGTAAACAAGACATTCTTTAATGGTAACACCATCAAGAATGATAAGACGACAATGCCATCTAGAATAAAAATACCTTGTGATGTCTTCATTTCTGAGTATTTACTTATAATTTTAGCAATTACAGATGTGCCTCCAAGGGTACTCCCTGTAGAAATTACAAGTCCAGCACCTATTCCTATAATTGCACCACCAAATACAGAATTTATAACAAAATCATCTATCCCTAAATTAATATTTTCAGTTACTCGTAAAAAGAATGAGAGTGCCGTGTTTGAAATAACGGTATAAACAGCGATTGTTTTACTTAAATACTTCCAGCCGATAAAAACGACTATGGTATTAATAATCAAAGAAGACCAAGCTGGAGAAAATCCCAAAGTGTATTTTAAGGCTAGCGCAATACCTACCGTACCGCCATCACCCAAATTCGATCCAAGTAAAAAGCAATTTACACCTATAGCGTTGATAAACGTTCCAATTAAACATAAGATGATACTTTTATAATGATTTTTTATTAATGCTGTCATTGATTCACTCCCATTCTATTTCATTTAAATTTTAATCATGTCACAGACTATCTGCCATAACCTGTACTAAATATGATACTTAGCTGTACCTAACCTTAGACTGCAATAGCATACGCTTAATCGTCATAATCTATTTGGTGTCAACAAAGTAAGTTGATGCTTCAGAAAATACAACTCCGTTTGAATCATATTAAAAAAGACACCTCATATGAGGCGTCATATATAAATCTAATTAGCATATTATAATATCAAAACGCAGTTTTTTTCAATAACATTTTAATATATTTTTAAAATTAGTTTTAACATTGGTAATAAGCACCATTTTCTTTTACAGACAAATGATTAAAGTTCAATTGTTTCACCACTCCGAATTTTATCAGCCATTTGGTTTAATTTTCTTAAACGATGATTGACACCGGATTTAGAAATTGTACCTGTAGACATCATTTCGCCTAATTCTTTCAGAGAAATTTCTTGATGCTCTATGCGTAACTTCGCTATTTCCCGTAATCGATCAGGAAGATTATCTAAACCAATTTCTTGGTCGATTAGTTGAATGCTTTCGACCTGCTTCATCGCTGCACTAACGGTTTTATTTAAATTCGCCGTTTCACAATTGACCAATCGATTTACGGAATTTCTCATATCTCTAACAATACGCACATCTTCAAATTTAAGTAATGCCTGATAGCCACCGATTAAACTCAAGAAATCAGAAATTTTTTCAGCTTCTTTTAAATAAGCAATGCTTCCTTTTTTTCGTTCTAGATGTTTAGCATTGAGTTCATATTCATTCATTAAATTCGTAACACCTTCGGAATGGTCTTCATACAATGAAAATATTTCTAAATGATAAGAAGATGTTTCTGGATTATTCACTGATCCACCCGCAAGAAAAGCACCTCGTAGATAACTTCTTTTCATTTCATCTTCACGAATCATCGCTTCATCTATTTCATGCGTAAAGACACCATTTTTCAATATACCTAATTCATCTAAAATTTCTTTAGCACGTGCCTTAATTCTACAAATATAAATATTGTTCTTTTTTAATTTCATTTTTTTTCTTACAAGTAGCTCTACTTCAACATTAAACACTTTTTTTATTAAGGAATATATCCGTCTTGCTGTCGTAGCATTTTCAGTTTGAACATTAATCACAAATTGTTGATTGGAAAGACTGAGTGCACCATTCATCCGTATAAGCGCACTGAGCTCTGCTTTTGCATTTGTTTCATCTACTTCTATTCTAGTCAGTTCATTTTTCATTTCTGATGCAAAGCTCATACATCTTCAGCCCCTTCTTATCTAAGTTTAATACTTAGTTTTTTTACGATTTTATTTATCTCGTTTAAATTCAATCGTTTCTGTCTCTCTCATAGCGATCTCGTAAATCATTTTAGACAAGACCTCTGTATTGTGTCGAACATAATTTTCTTGTGATACTTCCACCAAGTTTTCGTGCGTAAAAACTTTGATGTTTTGTGCTTCCATATCACTCATATTGCATTTAACTGGAACCGCCCCATCTTCTTTATAACGTTGTAAGACATCAGTGTTAAAAGTTTGGGTACTACATATAGCATAGTTTATACATTGACGACCCATGTGATTATGTATTGCTTCGACATGATCTAAGGCAGTGTAATGATTGGTCTCACCAGGTTGTGTCATAACATTTGATACATATAGCTTAGGCGCATCACAATTTAATAACGAATCCGCAATACCTTTAACGCATAAATTTGAGATTACACTTGTATATAACGAACCTGGTCCTAAAACGATTAAGTCTGCATCCTCTATCGCTTCAACCGCTTCTTCCATAGGTTCTACATTTTCTGGTTCTAAAAATACACGTTCGATTTTTTTATTTTTTTTAGGAATTTTTGATTCACCATAAACAATTTCGCCATCTTCCATCACTGCATTTAAGCGTACACTAGAATTTGTAGATGGTATCACACGACCTCTTATATTTAAAATTTTACTTAATTCTTTTACTGCATGGCCAAAATCATCATTCATATTCGTTAATGCAGCTATCAATAAGTTGCCTAAAGAATGACCTTCAACTTGATTTTCTTTAAAACGATATTGAAACAATCTTTCAATTGTTGATTCAGAATCACTGAGTGCTGAAATTACATTTCGTATGTCACCTGGTGCAGGAATATCCATTTCATTTCTGATTTTCCCCGTACTACCTCCATCATCAGCAACTGTGACAATAGTCGTAATATCTATCGGGAAGTCTTTTAAACCACGTGCTAAAACAGATAAACCTGTACCACCGCCAATAAGTACAAGTTTAATTCTTTTCATTTTTTCGTTTCACGCCACTTTCAATTTGAGCATCTCTATGATGCACATATACATTATAGTCAAAATTTTCATTAAGCTCTGCACCAATACGTTTTGCTAAAGCTACAGAACGATGCTGGCCTCCAGTACAACCAATCGCTATCACAAGTTGTGATTTACCTTCTTTTTTATAACCTGGAATCATAAATTTTAATAAATCCATTAATTTCTCATAAAAAATATTTGTTGCTTTCCATTTCATAACGTAATTATATACTGCTTCGTCTTCACCAGTTAATGGTCTGAGTTCATCTACATAATGCGGATTTGGCAAAAATCTCACATCAAACACTAAATCTGCATCCATTTGAATACCATGTTTAAACCCAAAACTTGTTACATTGATATTAAATGTTTGATAATTACTTTGATTAAAGTAATCTCCAATGCGCTTACGAAGCTCTTTAGGTTTCATAAATGATGTATCAATCGTATAATTTGCTAAACTTTGAATTTCAGCGAGTAAGCTGCGTTCTTCTTCAATTGCTTCAATTAATGAGCGCTGGCCTTGTTCGTTTAATGGATGTGCACGTCGCGTCTCTTTATAACGCGAAATCAACTTTTCGTTGGATGCTTCTAGGAACATCATATCAACGATAATGTCTGAGTTGCTTTTGATTTGATCGATTTCTTTAATCAATGATTTGAAAAGTTCTTTCCCTCTTAAATCAATGGCAATGGCAACCTTTTGCAACGAAGGATTTCCTTGACCCATTAATTCTACAAACTTCGGCAATAGTATTGGAGGTAAATTATCTACACAAAAATAACCGATATCTTCTAAACTTTGAATTACAACCGACTTACCTGCGCCAGACAAACCAGTCACAACTAATAATTCACTTTTAGTCACTTCTTTTTCTTCTCGTTGCATTGCTTTACACCATCCAAAGATTATTTTTAATATTCCATTTATAATATTGGAATTTTTTATCCATATACGCAATCGTTTTAACTTAGTCAGTTTATGACCACTATGCTATCACATTATATTTTACATGAAAAACGACTTTGGTAGTAGTTTTATCACTTAATTCACCTTAACTGCTATTGCAGACTGACTTAAAAGTAACAAAGTTGTTGCCAAAAATGTTAAAGGACCTTTATCTCTTTTTCGATTCACATCATTTATGAAAAGCAGCATCTCTTTACGACGTTTTAAAAATCATCACGCATACATCTGCATAAAAAAACTAAAACGCATAACTAGCGAATACTTCAACCTTAAAATGCGATTATGTAAAAAAGCTAGAATGCTCAACCTACATGATTCGTGTAAGGTTGGTACATTCTAGCTCTGTCTGAATCTCGTTATTATTTAATTAATTACAGTAAATAACGCGTTTATGCCTATGCTTCTATAACATCTTTTAATTCTTCAATATATGAAATTGCACTTTGTGCTGCAATACTGCCATCGCCTGTTGCAGTTACGATTTGACGTAGACCTTTTGCACGTACGTCACCAGCAGCATATACGCCTGGTATTTTCGTACTCATATCTTCATTAGTAACAATATAACCTACTTCATTTGTAATGCCTAAATTTTCAAATGGTGCTGTTAGTGGTTTCATACCAATGTATACGAAAACACCATCAGCATCTAATGTTTGTTCAGCACCATCTTTAGTAGATTCTAAAGTAACTGAACCAACTTTGCCGTCTTTTTCATTGATTGTTTTTAGAGTATGGCTCCAAATAAAATCGATTTTATCGTTTTTAAATGCACGATCTTGTAAGATTTTTTGCGCACGTAGTTCATCTCTACGGTGTACGATTGTTACACTATCAGCAAATTTTGTAAGGAATGTACCTTCCTCAACTGCTGAATCTCCACCACCGATGACAAATAATTTTTTGTTTTTGAAGAATGCACCATCACATACTGCACAATAACTTACACCGCGACCGCCTAATTCTTGTTCACCTGGCACACCAATTTTTTTATATTCAGCACCAGTAGATATAATCACAGCTCGTGCAGTAATTTCACTGTTTCCAAGATTTATAACTTTGTATTGACCTTTATCTTCTATTGATTTGATATCACCATATTGATATTTTGCACCAAATTTTTTAGCATGTTCAAACATTTTAGTTGATAAATCTGGTCCTGTTATCATTTCAAAACCTGGGAAATTTTCAACTTCTTCTGTATTTGCCATTTGTCCACCTGGCATACCACGTTCAATCATTACAGTACTTAAGTTTGCACGCGATGCATATACGGCAGCAGTCATACCAGCTGGTCCTGCGCCTACAATTGCAACATCAAAATCCACTTGTTCAGCCATTTAAATTGCCTCCTGTTTATTAATTCATTATACGCATTATATACGATTTCTTGCATTTCATAAAATTATATGCTTACCAAATAATCTATCGTTTTATTCAAACGATAAGCTGTTATATCAAACCATTCCAATACTTGTTGCTTCGTAATCTTAGCATCCATACTACGATAATACATATAAACAAAAGCTGCCACATAATCATCTACATATGTTAAATCTGCTTGTTCTGCTATAATTGCCTCTGCTTTATCAATCCATACAATAAATAATTCTGCGTTATTTTTCAAATATTCAATATTATACAACATTAACATGCCTCTATGAATGAAATCTAACTTATTTAACTGTAAACCTTGTATAAGATAAGTTAAATATAGTTTTTCATAATCATTCATATCTTCTAAGACAGCCCATATATCTTGTGTGAGTAGTACTTCACGACCCTTTAATTGATTTAACAAGAAAATCCCGTATAACCTATGATGACTATCATCACTTAATAATAGTGGTAACACTTGCTCGTTAAAGTACGACTTGCTTTGTTCAATGACCCAAGGTGCATAACCTACATCTACCTTAGATATTTCTTGTAACTTGGACCAAAAAAATTTGCTATCTTCAATATGATTGAGATGATAATGATTATGGCTCAACGCATTATACATTTGTATAGAAAGAAATTTCCCTTTTCTATAAAGAGGTTGTAACAATTTTTGGGAAGCTTCATATTGTTTTAAATAACATAGGACAATACCTAATTTGAATGATTCATCATCATTCATAGGTACAACTTTACTTAAAATATTTAAATACCGTTGATACTTTTCTTGTTCATTAGTGTTATACAATAATAATGTGTAATGGCAAAGCGCATGTACATCAGTATTGTCCTCATTAAGCAAACGTTCAAACATTACTTTAGCAGTATCATATTCATTGAGATAAAGGTAACACATAGCTAATAAATTTCTAACCACTCGATGATCTTGAATCGCTTCATTTTGATTCAAAATAAAATTTCTTGCTTCAGGTAGTCTACCTTGTGAGAATAAATATTGAAAAATGAGTTGAACAGCAAATAATTGACATTCAATCTCTATCTTTTCTTCTGAGTTATAAGTAACTTCAAACATTTCTTCTAGCTCTTCTTGGTAATCATCATCTTCTGCTAAAATGACGTAATTCATTCCAAATAAAAAGGCTTTATTTGCTTCATTTAGTGTAATATTCAGTTGACTGAGTTGATAGTAACTATCCATGACTGATTCTTGCTTTGCAATCATTTCATAAAAAATATGTTCTGCTCTATTGTTATAACCAAGATGTGCGAGACACTCTGATAATTTTACTTTAATTTCAAAAACATCAAATTCCTGGGGTGACATTTCAAGCACTTTTTCATAGTATTCTGCTGCCTTTTTATAATCTTGTTGTTGATATTTTTGGTCCGCTAATTTCCTATAAAAAGGACTGTCAAGCTTCATTGAAATAATTTTATTGTTGTTTTGCGCCATCCATGTTCACCTCCTGTATTTAGTCATTGTTTCAGTTGCATTGGATTTCCGTACGCCAATGTGTGATTAGGGATATCTCTAGATACTACAGTACCGGCACCAACCTTCACATAATCCCCAATTTTCACACCAGGTAAAATGGTTACATTGGCTCCGATTAACGTATGATTTCCAATATCAACATGCCCTGTACGAAATTCATCCACTAAAAACTCATGCGTCAAAATAGTTGTATTATAACCTATGACACAGTTTTCACCAATCGTGATATATTCAGGATGCAATAAATCAGGTACGACTTTAAATGCAAATGCACTATGTCTACCTATATTCATATTTAATAAATTGCGATACATCCAATGCTTTAATTTCACATTAGGTAAGTAGCGACAAACTTCAACAACTACTGTTTGTTTAAACATTTTGACGCGGCTTATATAACGATACATATGCCACAACGGATTTTCACCGTCAACTTTTAACTTTTTTAAGTCACGCATTATATTCTATCACTTCACCTTTTGCTTTGACCATGTTAAAGGGCCAACATCTTTATATCGTGGTGCATTATATTTCAATCTTCTAACTATCATAAGGACAATTCCAGCAACTATAAGCACGACAGACATCAGTTGAGCAACACGTATATCTCCAGTGAGCATTAAACTATCTGTGCGCAAACCTTCTACAAAGAATCTACCTATAGAATACCAGATAAGATATAGTGCGAAAGTATCACCTATACGTAAGTGTTTTCTTAATGAGATTAATATAACAAATCCTAGAATATCCCATATAGATTCGTATAAAAACGTCGGTTGGTAGTATTGGCCATCAATATACATATTGTCAATAATAAAGTCCGGTATATGGATATTTTCTAAAAATGATTTAGACACAGGACCACCATGGGCTTCATGATTCATAAAGTTACCCCATCGACCAATACCTTGTCCTAAAATCAAACTTGGCGCAATCACATCACCAATTTGAAATGGATTGATATTTTTTTGTTTACACACGAAAATACCTGTGATAAAACCACCAATTAGACCACCGTGGATAGCGATACCACCATACCAAATCATTGGTATTTCTATTGGATGTTGTGCATAGTATGGCCATTGAAAAATAACAAAATAGATTCTGGCTGCGATAAAACCAAAAATCGCACTCCAAAAGATGATATCAATCAATATATCTTTATCAAAACCTATGCGTTTAACACTTTCTTGAGCGATAAAATATCCTAATAGTATACCTGCGGCGATGATAATGCCATACCAATGAACCGAAATAGGACCAAGCTCAAATGCGATTGGATCAATATAATTCAATAACATCATTGATTCTCCTTATTGTTGCTACCGTTACGCATAATTTCAGCATTTAAGCGTTCATTGAATTCTTCTGCAGTGTTAATGCCCATAATATTAAGTCTGTAGTTCATCGCTGCAACTTCAATAATCACTGCTACGTTACGACCTGGTCTAACCGGTATTGTCTTTTTAGTAATCTCAGTATCTAAGATGCGCAATGTTTCCTCATTCAAGCCAACACGGTCATACAATTTATCTTTATGCCAATTTTCCAAATGAATATTTAAACGTAAACGCTTTTCAGTCAAAATGGAACCTGCACCAAACAGTGTCATGACATTAATAATACCTAACCCTCTAATTTCTAATAAATGCTCTATTAATTTAGGTGGCCTACCAATCAATTCATCTTTACTTATTTCTCTAATTTCTACGTTGTCATCCGCGACAAGTCTGTGACCACGCTTGATTAATTCAAGTGCTGTTTCACTTTTACCAATACCTGAGTCTCCTGTTATAAGCACACCGACACCATACACATCTACCAACACACCGTGCAATGAAGTTGTTCTTGCCAGCTCATGTTCTAAGAAAGTCGTTAAACGACTCATTAATTGCGTTGTTGCAACTGTTGATGTGATAAGCGGTGTATCAAACTCTTTAGCTGATGCTACAAGCTCTTCTGGCGGTTCTAAATCTCTTGTCACAATAATTGCTGGTGTTTCTGGCCGGCATAATTTTTTCATGCGTCCTTTGCGCTCTTCATCAGGTAGTAGGTTGTAAAATGACAACTCTGTTGTCCCTAACAATTGAATGCGGTCGGATGCATAGTGAGAAAAATATCCAGCCATTTCTAATCCTGGTCTTGATATATCTGTGTTTTTTATTTGTTTATTTAAGCCTGACTCTCCAGCTATAAGCTCAAGGTTAAAGCGTTCAATTAAACTCTTTGTTGTTAACATAGGTTCACCTCTATTAATATTTCTCCTGAAATTACATATGTCATTATCATATCAAAAAGGACTGATAATCTATATAAAAAAGTACAGAAGTCCAAAATAAATCCCATCGTAAACATCATACCTTATATTATTTATGAATGAAATTACTGTTACTGATTTAAACATTTAATTTATTTTAAATCATTTTAAATTATTGCGTTGACCACCCAACATGTCTAAATAAATTAAAATATTAGGTATCAAAAAATACTCCATACATTCTGACATATGATGATGTCTACTTGTATGGAGTAACTAATATTTTATATGTTATTACAAAGTTTATTCAATATAACGTTATGCTTGAACAGTATCTCTTTCTAAAACTGGTTTTAAATATTGACCAGTATAGCTGCCCTTCACTTTTGCGATATCTTCTGGTGTGCCTGTTGCAACAATTGTGCCACCACCATCACCGCCTTCTGGACCTAAATCAATAATGTGATCAGCCATTTTTATAACGTCTAAATTGTGCTCAATGATAACAACTGTGTCACCATTATCAACCAATTTATTTAATACTTTTAATAATCGACTAATATCATCAACATGTAAACCAGTGGTTGGTTCATCTAGAATATAGATAGAACGACCTGTAGAGCGTTTATGCAATTCTGAAGCAAGTTTAACACGTTGTGCTTCACCACCAGATAATGTCGTAGCCGGTTGTCCTAAAGTAACATAACCTAAACCAACATCAACTAGTGTTTTCAATTTACGATGTATTTTAGGCACATTTTCAAAAAAGTTTGTTGCTTCTTCGGCAGTCATAGCCAAGACATCTGCAATGTTTTGACCTTTGTATGTTACTTCAAGCGTTTCACGATTGTATCTAGTACCACCACAAACTTCACAAGGCACATAAACATCTGGTAAAAAGTGCATTTCTATTTTAATGATACCGTCACCTTTACACGCTTCACAACGACCACCTTTAACATTAAAACTAAAGCGACCTTTAGAATAACCTCTCACTTTTGCTTCATTCGTTTGTGCAAAAATATCTCGTATATTATCAAAAACACCAGTATAGGTTGCTGGATTAGAACGTGGGGTTCTACCAATCGGTGATTGATCAATATCAATAATACGATCAAGTTGGTCTATACCGTTAATTTCATCATAATCTCCTGGTTTGACTTTAGATTTATTAATCTTCTTAGCTAATGACTTATACAATACTTCATTGACTAATGTACTTTTACCAGAACCAGACACACCTGTAACAACATTCATCGTTGAAAGCGGAAAGTCTACACTAACATCTTTCAAATTATTACTTCGTGCACCTTTAACACTAATCTTTCTATCCGTAACTTCACGACGTGATTCTGGCACCTCAATTTTTTTCTTACCACTCAAATATTGACCTGTTAATGAATTTGTATTTGCCATAACTTGTTTAGGCGTACCACTAGCAACAATTTCACCACCGTGTTCACCAGCACCTGGTCCTACGTCTACTAAGTAATCTGCAGCACGCATCGTATCATCATCATGTTCAACAACGATTAAAGTGTTACCTAGATCGCGCATTTCTTTTAATGTGCTAATTAACCGATCATTATCACGTTGATGCAAGCCTATAGAAGGTTCATCTAAAACATATAATACACCAGAAAGCCTAGAACCAATCTGAGTTGCCAAACGTATGCGTTGCGCCTCACCACCTGATAAAGAGCCAGATGCACGATTTAAGGTTAAGTACTCTAAACCTACGTTATATAAAAATTCTAATCTCGAATTAATCTCTTTTAGAATTTGATTGGCAATTTTTCTGTCTTGTTCTGACAATGTGATATGTTCATAGTTATACAATGCATCTTTAATTGAACGTTCTACCACTTCACCAATGTTTTTCCCGTCCACATATACTGATAAGGCTTCACGGCTTAATCGTTTACCGTGGCAAGTTTCACAAGTGAGTTCTGTCATGTATTTGCTCATCATTTCTCTTACGAGTTCTGAAGGAGAATCATGATAACGTCTATTGATATTATTAATCACACCTTCAAACGCCATTGTACGTTTTCTCGTTTGGCCATTTCGTTGCTTGAATGTAAATTCAATTTCTTTATCTTTGGAACCATAAAGAATAATATCCTTTTGACGTTCAGTTAATTTTTTGAATGGTTTGTCCATATTTATTTTATAGACTTCACAAACACGATTTAATAATGTTGGATAAAAGTCTGAACTTGATGATTCCCAGGCAACGATTGCACCTTCATTCAATGATTTCTCTTTATCAGGAACGACTAAGTCTAAATCGACCATCAGTTTTTGTCCTAAACCATCACAAGTCGGACAAGCACCGAATGGGCTGTTAAAACTAAACATTCGTGGTTCTAATTCTCCGATTGAGAATCCGCAAATGGGACAAGCATGATTTTCGGAAAATTTTAACTCATCGCCACCAATAATATCTACGATTAAGTTACCTTCAGCTAATTGCAACGCCGTTTCTATAGAATCTGCTAGACGGGTTTCAATACCATCCTTGATTACAAGGCGATCTATGACAACTTCTATCGTATGATTCTTATTTTTATCTAAATTCGGCACTTCATTAACATCAGTAATTTCGCCATCAACACGCACACGTACATATCCCTTTTTACTAATATCATCAATTAATTTTTCGTGCGCACCTTTTCTATGAGTTACTACAGGCGCCAGTAATTGAATCTTACTACGCTCTTCAAGTTGTAAAACTTGATCGACCATTTGTTGCACAGTTTGAGATTCAATTTCGATACCATGATTTGGGCAAAATGGCTTCCCAACACGCGCATATAACAGACGAATATAATCATAAATTTCAGTAACTGTTGCAACTGTAGATCTTGGGTTTTTACTCGTTGTTTTTTGGTCTATTGAAATCGCAGGAGATAAACCTTCAATCGTATCGACATCTGGCTTGTCCATTTGTCCTAAAAACTGTCTTGCATAAGCACTTAATGACTCTACATATCTACGTTGACCTTCTGCATAAATCGTATCAAAAGCCAATGAAGATTTGCCTGATCCAGATAAACCTGTCATAACTATAAGTTTATTTTTAGGTATTTCAATATCAACATCTTTTAAATTATGGGCACGTGCCCCTTTAACTACAATGGATGGTTGTTTCATTTTCGTCACCCTTCTGCTTTTAATTCAAACAACATATCTCTGAGTTCAGTTGCTTTTTCAAAGTCTAAGTCTTTAGCTGCTTGCTTCATTTCTTTTTCTATATTATCAATCGTTTTCTCACGCTCTTTTTTCGTCATTTTCTTAGGTACTTCCGTACGTTTTGCTTCGTTTGTTTCATCTGTTTCAACAGTAGCACTGATCACATCATGAATTTTTTTATTAATAGTAGTTGGTGTAATATTATGTTTTTCATTATATGCTTGTTGAATCGATCTACGACGCTCTGTTTCATCAAGTGCATAGCGCATTGAATCCGTAATTTTATCACCATACATAATCACTTCACCACCACTATTACGGGCTGCACGACCTACTGTTTGGACAAGTGATCTCTGAGAGCGTAAGAAGCCTTCTTTATCTGCATCTAAAATAACGACTAGTGATACTTCTGGTATATCAATACCCTCTCTTAATAAGTTAATACCAACAATCACATCGTAGGTACCCACACGTAAATCTCGAATAATTTCAATTCGCTCTAAAGTTTTAATTTCTGAATGTAAATAATTCACTTTAATGCCTGCTTCTTTCATATACGTGGTTAAGTCTTCACTCATCTTTTTAGTCAATGTCGTTACTAAAACACGTTCATTTCGTTCAATACGCGTTTGTATTTCGCCAAGCAGATCATCAATTTGATTTTCTGTAGGTCTCACTTCAATTTTAGGATCTAATAATCCTGTTGGACGAATGATTTGCTCCACCATTTCATCTGTATGTTCTAATTCATAAGGTCCTGGTGTAGCAGATACATATACGAGTTGTTTCGTTTTTTCTTCAAATTCTTCAAATTTTAACGGTCTATTGTCTAAAGCACTTGGTAGCCTAAATCCATGATCCACAAGCACTTGTTTACGCGCACGGTCACCATTATACATACCTCTAATTTGTGGTAATGTCACATGTGACTCATCAATCATCACAAGCCAGTCATCTCCAAAATAATCAAGCAATGTATAAGGCGTGGAACCCATGGGTCTAAGTGTCAAATGTACAGAATAATTTTCAATACCTGAACAAAATCCCATCTCTCTCATCATTTCCAAATCATAATTCGTTCTTTGTTCTAAGCGCTGAGCTTCAAGCAATTTATTCTCAGAACGCAATTCTGATAATCGTTCTTCAAGTTCATTTTCAATACGTTGGATGGCAGATTTCATTTTTTCTTCTCGTGTAACGAAGTGAGAAGCAGGGAAAATAGCAAAATGATCGCGCTCTCTCAACACTTCTCCAGTTAAGTAATTAACCTCACGTATTCTATCTATTTCATCTCCGAAAAATTCAACGCGAATACACATTTCTTCACGAGAGGCAGGAAATATTTCTACAACATCTCCTCTAACTCGGAACGTACCACGTCTGAAATCTATATCATTTCTTGTGTATTGCACATCTACTAATTTTTTAAGTAACTCGCTTCTGTCCATTTCCATACCTACACGAACACTAACCACTAAGTCCCGATATTCTTCTGGATTACCTAAACCATAGATACAGCTCACACTAGCTATGATAATGACGTCATCTCTTTCAAATAGTGCACTTGTCGCAGAGTGACGCAATTGGTCAATTTCATCATTAATTGACGCATCTTTTTCAATAAATGTGTCAGTTGATGGTACATACGCCTCTGGTTGATAATAATCGTAGTAACTGACAAAATACTCGACTCTATTTTCAGGAAAGAATTCTTTAAATTCACTATATAATTGTCCTGCTAACGTTTTGTTATGGGCGATGATTAAAGTCGGTTTACCAACTTGTTGAATCACATTACTCATTGTAAATGTCTTACCTGTACCCGTAGCTCCAAGTAAAGTCTGATGTCTCTTACCCGCATTCACACCATCTACAATTTGTCGAATCGCTTCTGGTTGATCTCCTTTAGGATCAAAATTCGATTGTAATTTAAATGGGTAGTGTTCCATAATGACACATGCCTCCTATTATATTTCTATCCGTTCGAACATAGTTTAAATATCTCATTTAATACGCGACTTACTATAGTGGCTGTAACTATATTTTACTTAAGTATACTATTAACAGTTTACATTTTAACAGATTTATTACCTTTAATACAAACATTTGTTCGCAAAAATGATATTTCACTAAATAAAAACAAACACAGTATAATACCATGTTTGTTTGCGTTCATAAATTTTTATTCAGATAAAATGAAGTTAAATAATTATATATCTTTCATCATGCTATTACAATTAAGTTGCTTAACGCTTAACGCTTAATACTTAATCATCTTCTTTTTTATGGAGTTCTAGTTGGTCAATAATTAAGTAACCTGCTAATAATGAAGCAACATCTATAAAAATAATCCATTCATCATGAAAAAATCCTTTTTCAATTGAAGTACCTATTAAAATCAAAGTTAAAATCGTACCTACCCATTTACTCCTAGTCAGTACGCTAAACAATACGACAAGTATGCATGGAAAAAAAGATGCAAGTATATACCAGATCATTCATGTCACCCGTTCCTATTATTTAAAATAGACATCGTTGTTTCTCGTAATTCCGATTTTGGTATAAATCTCTCTGTAAGCATTTCAGGAATAATATTTTCTATAAAATCTTGTACTGAATTCAAATGATCAAATTGCATGATTGTTTCTAATGACATTTCGTATATTTCAAAAAATAGCGGTTCAGGATTACGTTTTTGAATTTCACCAAATGTTTCATATAACAAATCAATTTTATCAGCAACTGATAAGATTTGACCTTCTAGCGAATCGTCTTTTCCTTCTTGCAGTCGCTCTCGGTATATGGATTGATATTGCTCTGGTATTTCTTCGTTTATAAAATGATCTACCATTTCTTCTTCTACTTGTGAGAATAATTTTTTTAATTCTCCACTCGCATATTTGACTGGCGTTTTAATATCCCCTGTAAAAATTTCGGCGAAATCATGGTTTAAGGCTTTTTCGTATAAGCTTTTCCAATCTACTTTATTGCCGTGATATTCTTCTACTGTGCCTAAATACTGAGCAATTTTAGTCACTTTAAAAGAATGTGCAGCAACATTATGCTCAAAATATTTAAATTTCCCAGGCAATCGTATTAATTTTTCTAAGTCTGATAAACGTTTAAAATATTGATGTACTCCCATGATAGCGCCTCCTCATTTATTTAATGATTGATTATACTTGATTTTATAATATCATTCCATATGTAAAATGTCTTTTTAATGCCGTTAAATATCATCAAATCGTTCTAATTTTAAAATATAACTTACTTTTTAGTCTTTCAAGTTTTACTCATTTTACAAGATTCAAAAATAATAAGACTGTAATAAATTTTAGTGAAAATCATATTGAGTGTAAAAAATACTGATTCTGACACGTTTAGCCTGCACGCAGGGCCTCTAAAATAATAAGCCCGAGACATGTTTATGTCCCGGGCTATACATTAAGAATATTGTTACAATTGCAGATGAAACTGCTAGATATAAGTTTTTATTTTTTAATGAATATAATTATATTGTCCTGAATTGTAAATCGTTCTATAGGATTTTTGTCCCAAGCCTTGCATGTTCATCTCTGAAACTAAAATGGAGCCATCACTGTTTTGACGTTCTACAATCCCTACATGACCATAATTTCCAGCGCTACTCTGTAAAATAGCACCTACTTCAGGTGTAGCATTAACCACATAACCATTTTGACGCGCAGCCGATGCCCAGTTATTAGCATTGCCCCATAAATTGCCTATAGATTTACCAAGTTGTTGACGTCTATCAAAAGCATAGTATGTACACTGCCCCCAAGCATAATAATTCTGCCCACCGGCTACATAGTGTTTTGATTGATAGCTATTATTGTGAAGGTTGTGACTATTTGAAGTGGTATTGCGCTCATCAACACTGTTATTTGACCAAGATTGCTGCTTTACTGGTATATAATCGTTCGCTAATCTTGTGAAAGCATTACTGTTTTCAGTTGTTACCCCTGTTGAGAATGGATCATTATTCGAGTCACTTTGTACGTATGCACTCTGTAGTTGGTTGTCTAAATGTGACGATCCTTTTTCAGAAACTGCAATGAGTTGCCCAGGATAAATTGTTTCAGTAATGAATGGATTTAATTGATAAAGTTCATTTAAACTGAGGTGATGTTTATTCGCAATACTTTGAAGTGTATCGCCTTCTTTAACTTCTACAATATCTTCGTCAGGTAATACAAGCGTTTGCCCAACCTTAACCGACTGCACAAATTCCATATGATTCAATGATTGTATCGTATGAGTCGTTGTTGCGAATGCATGCGCTATATTTGATAAATCCGTATCTTCTTTCACTGTATGTACTTGATCAGCTGACGCTAGACCATTCATTCCAAAAAACAGTGCTGCAGAAGTTACAGAAAAAGTTAAGCCTTTCTTCATGATGTATTTCAATCCTTTGCTGTCTAATTTTATTCAATATTTAATCAATCATAATATAGCATATTCTCTGAATACTTTTACCCTTGTTATCGTTTTGTAATGCAAAAGATATTTTTGAATGAATCCCCTTTTAACGCTTTAATCATAGCTTTCTTATCTTTATCACAATAGTTTTAATCACCTTTGAATATCTGTTAACTTTAACTGTAATATTTAAGTTTGTATTTTACATATAAGTAGTAGTTTATCTAAAAATTACTGAAATAAATTAAGCAGTCGTTTCGTATGAACGTGTCAGTCTTGCCTGCTTTATACTGCTATAAAAAATATGAGTAAGTTAGAAAACAATAAGTGATACATTGGTTTCTAGCTCACTCATAAAGTTATGAATAATAATTGTTCTATTTAAGTATTAATCTTTTTCTGAATGATTCAGATTCATTTGCTTGCGTAGATAAGCTTCGATAAACGGTCCTAAATCACCATCCATGACTGCATCGACTTTACCGGTTTCTTCGTTTGTTCTATGATCTTTAACCATTGCATATGGATGGAATACATAAGATCTAATTTGACTTCCCCAACCGATTTCTTTTTGTTCTCCACGGATTTCGGCCATTTCTTGTTCTTGTTCCTCAATTTTTAATTGATATAGTTTAGACTTCAATGTTTTCATTGCAGCCTCTCTGTTTTTGATCTGTGAACGTTCATTCTGGTTATTTACCACAATACCTGTTGGATGATGGGTAATTCTAATAGCAGATTCGGTTTTATTGATATGTTGACCACCTGCGCCCGAAGCTCTAAATGTATCAACAGTAATATCATCAGGATTGATTTCTACTTCTATTTCAGTGTTATTAAATTGTGGTATGACATCACATGAAGCAAAAGATGTATGTCGACGACCAGATGAATCAAACGGTGATATGCGTACGAGTCGATGTACACCTTTCTCGGCTTTTAAAAAACCATATGCATTATGACCTTTCACAATCATTGTTACACTTTTTACGCCCGCTTCATCTCCAGGTAAATAGTCTGCGATTTCAACTTTAAAGCCTTTTTGCTCACAGTAGCGTTGATACATTCTCAACAACATATTTGTCCAATCTTGTGATTCAGTACCACCTGCACCAGGATGCAATTCAATAATTGCATCATTCGCGTCATAAGGCCCATCTAACAATAATTGTAGTTCAAATTGGTTTAATTCGTTTTGAAAATGAGTGACGCTCGCTTCTAAATCGTCTTTCATCGACGTATCGTCTTCTTCTAACAATAATTCTCGTGTCGTTTCCATATCTTCTATATTTGCTTCTAAATCTCTGTACGCATTGACAACAGATTTTAAAGCATTATTTTTATCTATTACGTCTTGCGCTTTATCTTGATTATCCCAAAACGAAGGATCCGCCATCATTTCTTCGTATTCTTGTATGTTTGTCTCTTTTTCTTCTAAGTCAAAGAGACCCCCTAAGTTGTTCTAACTTTTCTTTATAAGCATCTAAATTACGCTTAATTTCAGATAATTCCATTATGCATCTCTCCTAAATTTTTCGAATGAAGTATAATTGCTAAATTAATTACTAGACTATCATACATATGATACAAAATATAAACTGTTAATTTCAACTTAAGCACCAAATCGCTGCTAGCTTATGTTATTAAAAAAACATCTTTCACAGTTAAACGCTACAATTTAACTGTAAAAGATGCCTGACATATAAAAATAATTCAAATAGTGAAATCCTGTCTCACATGTGTATCATATTAGATAAACTTAAGCGCCATGACAGTTTTTATACTTTTTACCACTACCGCAAGGACATGGGTCATTTCTACCTATATGTTCATCTTTAACATAAGGCTCTGCTTTCGCTTTTTCTTTTCCATCTTCTGCTGATACATGCTCAGCTTTACCAAAATCAGTTGTCTTATCACGTTCTACGTCATCTTCAACGGAAATCACTGATTTTAGAATATATTTACTTACGTCTTCTTCAATGTTTTGCATCATAGTATCAAATAATTGGTGACCTTCATTTTGATAGTCGCGTAGTGGATTTTGTTGTCCATACGAGCGTAAGTGAATACCTTGACGCAATTGATCCATTGTATCGATATGGTCTGTCCAATGTGTGTCAATAGAGCGAAGTAAAATCATACGTTCAAATTCATCAAACTGACTACCAATTTTTTCTTTTTGCTCTTTTAATGCTATTTCTATTTTTGACCATACAACCTCAAAAATATCATCATTATCTTTTCCATTAATATCTTCAACTTTTAATTCGCCTTCATTCAAGAAGACGTCTTCTACATAGTTGATGAATGGTTCATAGTCTGGGTCGTCATCTTCTTCATTTACATAATATTGAATACTTCTTTCTAATGTAGAGCGTAGCATTGCGTTAATTAATTCGCTACTTTCGTCGCTGTCAATAATATCATTACGTTCGCTATAGATAATTTCACGTTGTTTACGTAGTACATCATCATACTCAAGGACACGTTTACGAGCGTCAAAGTTATTACCTTCAACACGTTTTTGAGCTGACTCAACAGCACGAGAAACCATTTTAGATTCAATTGGTGTTGAATCATCCATACCCAATCGATTCATCATATTTTGTAAACGTTCCGAACCAAAGCGCACCATTAACTCATCTTGTAACGATAAATAGAAACGGCTATCACCTTTGTCACCTTGACGACCTGAACGACCACGTAATTGGTCATCTATACGACGTGATTCATGGCGCTCTGTACCAATTACTGCTAAACCGCCAATTTCTTCAACACCATCACCTAATTTGATGTCCGTACCACGGCCAGCCATGTTGGTAGCTATTGTCACCGCACCGCGTTGGCCAGCACTTGCGATAATGTCCGCTTCACGTTCGTGATTTTTCGCATTTAAGACATCGTGTCGTACGCCATGTTTTTTCAATAAGTTAGAAATATATTCACTTGTCTCAACGGCAACAGTCCCTAATAAGACTGGTTGACCTTGTTTGTGCTTTTGAATGACATCTTCTACAACTGCATCAAATTTACCTTTTTGACTGATATAAATTAAATCTGGCTTATCAATACGTTGTACTGGTCTGTTCGTAGGAATTTGTGTAACTGTCATATTGTAAATATTTCTAAATTCTTCTTCTTCCGTTTTTGCAGTACCTGTCATACCAGATAATTTATTATACATTCTGAAGTAGTTTTGGAATGTAATTGAAGCCATTGTTTTGGATTCGTTTTGAATTTTCACACCTTCTTTAGCTTCAATCGCTTGGTGCAATCCTTCTGAAAAACGACGTCCAGGCATTGTACGTCCTGTAAATTGGTCAACAATCAATACTTCACCGTTGTTCACCATATAATCTACGTCTCTTTGTAACGTAACATGCGCACGTAACGCTGTATTAATATGACTGATGATATCAACATTTTTCACGTCGTAAAGGTTATCAATTTTAAACATACGCTCTGCTTTATCAATACCTTGTTCTGTTAATTGCACAGCTTTTGTCTTTTCATCATAATTATAATCATCTTCGTTTTTAAGCATTTTAGCAAAAACATTTGCTTGCGTATAAAGTGACGTTGACTTCTCCGCCTCTCCTGAAATAATAAGCGGCGTACGTGCTTCATCAATTAAGATTGAATCTACTTCATCAATAATCGCAAAATTAAGTGGTCTCATCACGCGTTCTTCTGCATAATTCACCATGTTATCACGTAAGTAGTCAAATCCTAATTCGTTGTTGGTACTATAAGTAATATCACATGCGTAAGCTTCTCTTTTCTCTGCAGTAGTTTTACTATTTAAGTTCAAACCAACACTTAATCCAAGAAATTCATATAATTCTGCCATTTCTTCACTCTGTACACTAGATAAATATTCATTGACTGTAATAACATGTACACCGCGTCCTGTTAACGCATTTAAATAAACTGGCATTGTCGCCGTTAACGTTTTACCTTCACCAGTTCTCATTTCAGAAATGTCGCCACCATGAATGGCTATACCACCCATAACTTGTACTTTATAAGGAATCATGTTGAACACACGTTTTGACCCTTCTCTTACCAATGCAAAGGCTTCTGGTAAAATATCATCTAAAATTTTATTTTGCTTTTTAATATCGTCTTCTG
Source organism: Staphylococcus sp. GDY8P67P (assembly GCF_017892545.1). Lineage (NCBI taxonomy): Bacteria > Bacillati > Bacillota > Bacilli > Caryophanales > Staphylococcaceae > Staphylococcus > Staphylococcus sp. GDY8P67P. Next base: position 30,104 of record NZ_JAESLH010000020.1, on the reverse strand, counting down.
CTTGAACTTGCGCTTGAAAATTTTTTGTCTTTTCTTTAATTTCTTCATCAGTTAATATCGACATATCCTCTTCTAGTGCAAGGACTTTGTCGGCTAATTTACCAAGGCGTTTTATTTCTCTTTTATTGCCATCTGCAATTTTTGATAAAAAACCCATTCTGTTCGCTCCTTTAGCTATATAACTCTTAGTTTACAACAATCTATAATATCATTTATAAGCCTAAATTTACACTTATTACGTTTATCGTGCCATCTATACTATATTTACTTACATGTTTTTGAATACAAATTATAATATTGACTCATTTAAAATATACACAACATACATGTTCACTTTCAAATTATTACATAATAACACAGCAAAAAATGAGCGTCCATGATTTCACTCAATCATGGACGCTACTACTTTTATAAATATGATACTAATTTAATTAAATTATTCAGTTGTTTCAATTAGTCCATATTTGCCATCTTTTCTTTTATAAACTATGCTCGTACCATCTGTTTCACGATCTGTAAAAATGAAGAAATCATGGCCCAATAAATCCATTTGCAATACTGCTTCTTCAGAATCCATAGGTTTTAAACTGAAATTTTTTGAACGAATAATCTCAATTTCACTATCATTGTCATCATTTTGAAGATTTTCTGCTTCTTGTTCTTCAGGTAATGATGCAAAAGCTTCTTGTTCGTCATTTTTTCTATTTTTACGATTTACACGCGTTTTATATTTTCTAACTTGTCTTTCCAATTTGCTATTAATTAAATCAATACCAGCGTATAAATCATCATGACGTTCTTCCGCTCTTAGCGTAACATTTTTCAATGGAATAGTTACTTCTATTTTAGTTGCTGAGTTTTGGTACGTTTTAACTTTAACGTGTGCAGTTGCATTTGGCACATTGTTAAAGTAACGTTCTAATTTACCAATTTTCTCCTCAATATAGTTGCGAATCGCATCAGTAATAGTGAGGTTCTCTCCGTGAATTTCAAATCTGATCATAGTAATCGACTCCTTTAAAACCTCTATATTGGTAATAGTGCTTATTTCTATAATACCACGAATAACCTAGCGTGCAAACGTAAACACATCGAATTTTCTGATTTTTCTATCAAGTAATAGCTGTGCCGCATTATGAACCGTTAAGCCCGTAGTATAAATGTCATCGATCAATAAAATACATTTTCCTTTTAAATCCACACTTTGTTCCATTACAAAAGGATTGGGTCGTTGCATACGTTTTTCTTTACTTAATTCTGATTGTTTAATATGTGAGTGTGTGGCAAGCAGACAATAATACTTAACTTTTTGTATGTCTAATACTAGTTGTACGGGGTTAAATGTTCTTTCTTTATCTCTAAATAAAGGGGACGGTATGGGGATAATGTAATCATATTTGTAATGAGGCAATTTAACTTTTTCTGCGATTATTTCTGCGATTGCAACATCTCTTTGAAATTTATATTGTTGAATCATTTCTTTTACAATACCGTCATATCGGTAATGACAATACAATTTATTCATTAATTTAAACTTCGAAGCTAACTCGGCACAATCCGAACATAATATTTCAGTTTCATTGCGTAACTTCAAACATGTTGCACATCGATTCGTCGTCTTTAACTTCATTACCTCCCAGAGATGATTGCAATCATCGCACAATTTTGAAGCCTTTTTGTAAAACGTAAATGCATTTAAAGGTTCTGAATAATAGATGTGACAATATAAACATGTCGCAGTCAATCTATCCACCCTCTTTTTTGTGCAAGTTGATTCATTTTCCTTATCTGATATTGAGCTTTAATCATAGATAGTGTGATCCCTTCATGCAAACAAAATACACTTCCTGTAGGTGCTTCTGCTTTTCTTCCAACTCTTCCTGATATTTGAATGATGGCACTCGTTTCAAACTGATGACTGTTTATGATTACAACATCGAGTTTTGCCATAGTAAAGCCTCTTTCTAAAATGGTAGTGGTGAAAACAACGGTATGTTCCCCGTTTCTCAAACGTTTCACCTTATCAAAACGAAATACATCATTGCTGTAGACATATGTTAAAGATGGAATTTCAGCTTTATATAACTGATACAGTTGTTTCATTAAAGTAATATTGTTAAAAAAGACTAGCGTATATCGTCGTTGATTGACTTGATGTTGTAAAAATCGTAATAATTTATATTGCTTCTTATTGGGATTGATTCTAAGGAATTTAAATTGAGGCACGGGTAAAGGATGTCTATGAAAACGCGCAGGTAATTGAATAATTTCTAAATTGCTAATTTGTTTCATTAAAGCTTTTGTTGGTGTGGCAGTCATTAATATATGACAGTGTTTTAACTTCGAGGCATGCTGCAATGCTTGTATTAACGTTGGTTCTGTAGGTAAAGGAAAGGCATCTACTTCATCTACAATTATCACATCAAAATGTTGTTTGAAACGATAGAGTTGATGAATTGTGGCGATAACAAAATGGCCATTATACTGTTGCTGTGATGATTGATGCAATACATCTATTTTTTCTTCGTGAAAAGCTGCTTTAATCCTCATGCTGACTTCTAAAACAACATCAACTCGAGGAGATACAATTGCGACATTATGACCGTGGTTCCGCGCAAATTTAATTCCTTCAAATATCATCTCAGTTTTACCTGCACCTGTGACTGCATGGAGCAATAGTGAACGAAAGCCTGCAATCGCTGATACAATTTTGTCAGATGCAAATTGTTGTTGTTCTGATAATTTGAATGGTAATTGATAATGACAAGGTGTCATTACATTCTGACTTTCTATGATATAGATTTCAGTTATATTATCCATTCTACCCATATTGATACAATTTCTACAGTAGACAATCTCCTTATCTAACACTGTTGATAGATATTTGTAAAAATGCGTTTGTCGGCGTGAGTGACATTGAGCACATGTCCAATAGCCATTATCTAATACCACACCTTTCGTTGTTTGCTTTATACGTTCATCTGTTAATAAGGATTTATCATTAATCATTCTTCCATAATATTTAATTGTATGTTTCCTCCAAACCAAAAAGCGAGTCAAAAATTAAATTTCACTTTAATTTCAAAGACCCGCCATAAAATAAATGATTTATTTGTTATTCGTACAGTAATTTAAATGCTAAACAACTCATTTGTCATATTATGGTTGGCATCGATGACTGAACGAAGTGTTGGTTTCACTATACATCTCTTGCAAAAATACTACTTTTCTTAAAAATGATAATAAGACTTTTGAATCTATAATTTAGTCTATACGAATAGATCTACCAGTGAAACCTAAACCCATACCGCCTGGTCCTAAATGAGCTGCGACCACAGGGCCTAAATTTGAACGGTGTACTTTATATTGTGGATAGTTTTTTTGTAATTCATTGTACAGCCAGTCTGTATCCTCTTGAACATCTCCACCTATAACTAATAACGTAACCTCTTCATAATCTTTAACGATATCAATCACTTTATTGATAATTTCTTTAAGCGCACGTTTTTTAGTGCGTATTTTTTCATCTGGCAAAATTAAACCGTCTTCAAACCTTAAGACTGGTTTCATTTTTAACATCGTACCAATCCACGCTTGGGCTCCTGTAATACGACCACTTTTTTGCAAGTTTTTTAAATCGTCTACCATCAATCTCGCACCAGTGACTTCTCGCATTGCTTCAAGCTCTTTAATGATAGCGTGCGGTGTTTCATTTTGTTCAATTAATTCAATTGCTCGTAATACGAAACTCCCCATTGCCATAGCTGAAATTTTCGAATCAAACGTATGAACATTAATACCTTCAACCATTTCACCCGCTTGTGTAGCTGTTTGATAAGTACCACTGATACCTGAAGAAAGGAAAACGCCTATGACATCCGTATAGCCTTCATCACGTAATTGTTCGTATTTAGTTACAAATTCACCGATTGCCGGCTGACTTGTCGTAGGAATTGTTTTAGATGCTTTCATTCTTTCGTAGAATTCATTTGCTGAAATAGATGCATTTTCTTCAAAATTTTCACCATTATCAAAAGTTACACTTAGTGGGGCAATATTTATATTATATTTATCAATTAATGTTTGAGATAGATAACTCGTTGAATCTGTTAATACAGCAATTTTCATCATAATCCTCCTCAATTATACTCACAACTATGATACATTATTTTATATTAAAAGAAAATTTATTTTTACATTAAACTTGAATTCAGAACCGTGTATAATAATAGGTATTGACCGAAACTATGACTGGAGTGTTTAAATATGGATGAATCAATCATAACAATAAAGCAAGAACATATGATAGAAAATGTAATTAGCAAATCACGCTTTATTGCCCATATCAAACCTGTTGAATCTGAAGCAGACGCTAAAGACTTTATCAACTTGGTAAAATCAGAACATCGGGAAGCGACACATAATTGTTCAGCCTATACAGTTGGAGCACAGATGAATATTCAAAAAGCAAATGATGACGGAGAGCCAAGTGGAACTGCAGGCGTACCAATGCTTGAAATATTAAAAAAACTAGAAGTTCACAATGTTTGTGTCGTAGTTACGCGTTATTTCGGTGGTATAAAATTGGGCGGCGGTGGTTTAATAAGAGCATATAGTGGTGCTGTGAGAGATGTTATTTATGAAGTAGGACGTGTTGCTTTGCGTTCAGCAATACCAACTACAATCACTATCGATTATGATCTTACAGGTAAATTTGAATATGAATTAGCACAAACATCATTCTTCTTACGAAACACAACCTACACAGACAAAGTGAGTTATCAAATAGACGTGGTAGAAGCGGAGTATGACGATTTTATTGCTTTTCTAAATAAAATCACTTCTGGTAACTATGATTTAGATGAGCAAGCTATCATTAAGCTACCATTTGACATACCAACAAACTAAACCATTTCCATTTCAGTTTATGACCTTTCAAAAATGCATAACTGTCATACAATTATCAGGTAAACATAAACTTACCGCTATACATTGATGCATGTGATGAATGTATAATTTGAAAAATTAAGTATTATCAGTCGTGACTTTGTAAATCATTGTTAATCATATAAAATTAGAACCTGAGATATGAATATCTCAGGTTCTAATTAGGTAGTTTATCTATTCATCTTCTTTATGTCGCTCTTTATTTTCAATTAATTTTAAGAGCGGTCTATAATCATCATCGATTAATCCTGTAAATTCAACAATGAGTTCAATCGTAATGAGTATGAGCACAAGCATCATGAGTACACCCCATGGTTGTGATAAATACAAAATAATACTTGAAAGACTAAATAACAACGCGATTGAATATATCAGTATTACTGTTTGGCGATGTGAATAACCTAATTCTAGTAATTTATGGTGTAAATGCGATTTATCCGCTTGCATAATACGTTGCCCTTTTTTCACACGTCGTATCATAGCAAATAAAGTATCTATGAACGGTACTGCTAAAATAACAATCGGGAAAAATAAAGACACAAACGTAATATTTTTGAAACCTAAAAGCGAAAGAAAACCAACAATAAAACCAACAAGCAATGCGCCGCTATCACCTAAAAATATTTTAGCCGGATGAAAATTAAAACATAAGAAACCTAATAGCGCACCGATAAGCACACTACAGATCATTATGATAAATATATTTGCCTGTAATATTGCGATGAAACCAATAGTCATCAGAGCGATAGTTGCTACACCAGATGCCAAACCATCCAATCCATCAATTAAGTTAATCGCATTGGTAATCGCTACAATCCATATCACAGTAATCGGAACACCTAAAATACCAAAATGTATTGTCGGTCCAATCGGTAATGAGATGAAATCTATGGTTACGCCGTAGTAAACGACAACCAGTGCTGCAATCACTTGTCCTAATAATTTTAAGATTGGCGTTAAATCATAGATATCATCTATTAACCCTACTAAGTAGATTAATACTGCTCCAATGACAAGTGGCTTCACCTCTGTTTCAATTGGATGCCCTAACCAAATCCCCAATAAAAAGGAAAGTAGTATCACAGTACCTCCTAAGACAGAAGTTGGTTTTTTATGTACTTTCCTAAAATTAGGTTGGTCAACGACGCCCAATTTATGGGAAACCTTTATGACAATGGGAGTAAGTATTAAACTGACAATCATTGAAAAAATGATTAATAATAACGTATACATCAGTTCACCTTCATTAATTTAAGTCTTTATAATTTTGAATTTGAGTTTAAAGTCTCTATAAATATTCTAAATATGAAATCATATTTGGTTATGGATATACACTTGTATATTTTCAAAACATAGTTTACTTGATATATGTATCGAAAATTCTATAAACGATTCAATTAAGTCTATAATACACGATGTACTTTTAGTAATACAAATAGTAATGTAATCATTAGCAGAGTTCAACGCTGAAATTCACTTTCTTTTTTATAGAATAATCAATTTATATATTTTACAATCACTCAAATAAGTATTTTAACATGAATTTTAAACGAATGTTATTAATTTCTAAATATCAATGATGACAAAATGTAACTTTTCACTTACAATGACTAAGTGTTTATTTAAAGGAGCGTAAGAAAAATGTTTGAAGCTATTATTTATAATATTGCGGTCACTGTCGCAGGAATTTATTTATTCCACCGATTACAGTACTCTGAAAATAAGAATATGGTGTTTTCAAAAGAATACGTCACGATTTTAATGACCATTGTAGCATTATTATTATCTGTTAAACCTGTCCCTATCTTTAATGAGTATGTCCTCTATTTATCTTTTGTGCCGATTTTATTTTTAGGTAGATATACAAATATGGTTTATACAGTTTTAGCAGCGTTTATCGTATCTTTAGTTAATGTATTAATTGGTGATTATACGATTATAACTGCAATGATTTTAATTGTAATAGCCATCATTGTTGGAGCAATAGGTCCATTTTTAAAACAAAATGATATTATCTCATTACAAATACTCAACTTAATTACGCTAGTCATATTTGTCATCTTATCATTGATTAGTCCGTATTATGAATTTAAAGAAGTACTATATATGATACCGTTATCGTTCGTTTTAACCATCACTTCTTCGATTACATTCGTAGATATTTGGCATTTCTTCTCATTAGTAAATCGCTATGAGAATGAAGATAGATTTGATTATTTGACTGGTTTAGGCAATGTTAAAGAATTCGATAGACATTTGAATGAAACTACACGCATTGCAGAAGAAAATGATGAAAGCTTAGGTTTACTACTCATTGATATTGATGGTTTTAAAGATGTTAACGACATGTATTCACATGATTCAGGTGATGCTGTATTACGACAAATCGCACAATTATTAAAAAACTATGTGCCTGAACAATTTAGCATTTACCGTAATGGTGGTGAAGAGTTTTCTGTAGTGTTATATGACTACACACTAGACCAATGTGTTAAGTTAAGTGAAAGTATCCGTAAAGGCGTTGAACAATCTACTTTCCATTTACCAAACAAAGAAATGATTAAATTATCAGTCTCTATTGGTGTCGGATACCTAACTAAAGATGATTATAAATCTCAACGTACCGTCTTTAAAGTTGCAGATGATATGTTGCATATGGCTAAAAATGAAGGTCGTAATCAAGTGATGTTTAACCCTATAGTTAAATTATAACTAAATAAATGTATTTTCAAAGCTTGGGATAATTTAAATTATATATCTCAAGCTTTTTAATTTATATCATGGAACGGTCTATTCAAATATGGCGAATTCAACATAATCCATAACAAATCACTTGTGAAAGTAACGTGCTTAAATCGTTAGTGTACACATGCAAATATGCTTAAGCTATAACAACTCATATGCATGACTTCAATATTTTTTATAATTAAACATATCATTTATAAATTTAAGTTTGTTACAATATAGGTGGTTAATGATAATAACAATCTGTACTGAAATAAATACTATTGAAAGTTACCTTCGTACACGGTAAACTTTCTATTGATTGATTTACGAAAAATTTAGGAGGTGCCCAGCTATGTCTGATTCGATCACTATCATTGATGAAGATAAAGTGATTGACGTTGTGCTCATCGCAGGCAGAATATTGCTTGAAAGTGGCGCTGAAACTTATCGCGTTGAAGATACGATGAATAGAATTTCAGCAAGTTTTGGCTTAGATGATACATATAGTTTTGTAACATCTACAGCGATTATATTTTCACTCAATAACCGTACAAATACAAGACTTATCCGTATACGTGAGCGTACGACTGATCTAGAAAAAATTGCATTAACAAATAGTTTATCTAGAAAGATTTCTAGTAATCAATTAAGTATAGATGAAGCAAAATCTGAACTCATACATTTACATCATGCATCACTACAGTTTTCATCTATCACTAAATTTTTTGCTGCCGCCATAGCTTGTGGCTTCTTCTTATTTATGTTTGGTGGAGTTATGAATGACTTCTTTTTTGCAATTCTTGCAGGAGCTGGTGCATTTTTAACTTTTGACTTTGTTCAACGTTATATACAAATAAAGTTCTTTTCAGAATTTATTAGTGCTGCAGTTGTGATTACGATAGCAGCTTCATTTTCAAAATTAGGTATGGCAGCAAACCAAGATATTATTACCATTGCAGGTGTCATGCCATTAGTTCCTGGTATTTTAATTACAAATGCCATTCGTGACCTTATGGCAGGAGAACTCATCGCTGGTATGTCTCGCGGTGTCGAAGCGGCACTAACATCATTTGCTATAGGCGCTGGTGTTGCAATCGTATTATTAATATTTTAAAAAGGAGTGCTCAAATGGTCATTGGCTACTATGTCTTACAGTTTATTATTAGTTATTTAGCAACGATGCTATTTTCTGTTATTTTTAATGCACCTCGACGTCTCCTTTTAGCTTGTGGTTTCGTTGGTGCTATGGGATGGATTATTTATAAAGTAACCCTTGATTTAGAATTAGGTAAAGTTATGGCTTCATTTCTAGGGAGTTTTATATTAGCAATTATGAGTCATACCATGAGTAGACGTTATAAAAGACCAGTCATCATCTTTATTGTGCCTGGCATTATTCCGCTTGTCCCTGGAGGACTTGCGTATGAAGCAACACGTTACTTAGTGAGTAACCAATATACACATGCCGTCAATACATTTCTCGAAGTAACACTTATTTCGGGTGCAATTGCTTTTGGTATTCTGTGTGCAGAGATTATTTATTATATTTATACACGCATAAAACAACATATTGGTAAAATGAATGGTAAAATATATAAGAAATCATATAATATGAATAACAGAGCATAAGGGGTGTTTTTATGAAAAATGATATTATTGAACGACTTACGCGATATGTCAAAATTGATACACAATCTGATCCACTTTCAAATTCAACACCTTCCACTAAAAAGCAGTGGGATTTATTGGATTTATTGAATGATGAATTAACTGATTTGGGTTTAGAAACTGATGTTGATGAAAATGGCTATTTATTTGCAACATTAGAAAGTAATGTAGACGAAGTTATCCCGACTGTCGGTTTTTTAGCACATGTTGATACTTCACCTGATTTCAATGCCACAAATGTCAATCCACAAATCATTGAGCGTTATGATGGGAAACCAATTCAGCTTGGTGATACAAATCGAGTTTTAAGCCAAGATATCTTTCCTGCAATGAAACAAGTAGAAGGACATACTTTAATGATCACAGATGGTACTTCGCTATTAGGAGCAGATGACAAAGCTGGCGTCGTTGAAATTATGGAAGCTTTAAAACATTTGACATCGCATCCAGAAATCAAACATGGTCGTATCAGAGTAGCTTTTACACCGGATGAAGAAATCGGTAAAGGGCCACATGCATTTGATGTCGAACGTTTTAATGCTGACTTTGCATATACAATGGATGGTAGTCAATTTGGTGAGTTACAATACGAAAGTTTTAACGCTGCCGAAGCGACTGTAACTTGTCATGGTGTGAATGTTCATCCAGGTTCCGCAAAAGATGCGATGGTCAACGCTGTACTTTTAGGCCAGCAATTCAATGCACTTTTACCACAAAATGAGGTGCCTGAACGTACAGAAGGTTATGAAGGTTTTTATCATTTAATGAAATTTGATGGTGATGTTGAGAAAGCAAAGCTTTACTATATTATTCGTGATCATGATAAACATGAGTTTGATTTACGTAAAAAACGTTTAGTAGAAATTAAAAATGATATCAATAGTCATTTTGAAGATGAACCCATTGAAGTTGAAATAAACGATCAGTATTACAATATGGGAGAAAAAATCAAACCTATGCCACATGTTATAGATATTCCTAAACGTGTCTTTGACAAATTAGATATCCCAGCTAATACTGAACCAATCCGTGGTGGTACAGATGGTTCACAACTTTCATTTATGGGAATGCCAACCCCTAACATTTTTACTGGCTGTGATAATTTCCATGGTCCTTTCGAATATGCATCTATTGATGTCATGGAAAAAGCGATTGAGGTTATAGTTGGTATCGCCCAAGAAGTAGTAGTAACTTATCAAAATAATAAATAATATCGGTACCATATAGAGCGCTAGCTCAGGTAATCCTTAATATTGCCGCTCAATTTATTGCGTTATTAAGGCTTATGCTTGAGCTAGCTTATGTAATCACTTTTTATTTGCCAGGGTGGAACGACGAAATCTTTTTAATATAATCAGATTTCTGTTCCATCCTCTTTTTTAAATTTATGTTTTATCATTTTGGTTATGCATACATTTCTAGTCCACGTTCCCATACCTTTTGCAATGTTATGCTTGCTTAAACCTACACTGTCATCAGGTGTCATCGTTATAATGGTGCTATTTTTCATCATCTCCAAACGCTATTAAAAAAACCGTCAATTTCTATTGTAAATCTACAGAAATTGGCGGTTTTACTTGGTACAAGTTGTTCAGGGCACTTTTGCCGATGTTTAATTAGTAATTTTATCGTTCTAGCACATCTATAGACAACGATGCATACTTGTTTTATTGATTAACATCAAATTGTGTTTTCAATAACTTAATCGCTTGAACCGTATAATGTCTAATTTGAATGCCCATTTTAAAATCTGTAAAGGATTGAGGCATTTCGATAAATGTATTAAACATTGCTGTTACACCCATCGATTCAAACAAATCAAATTTATCATCAGTAGCACAAATGGCAATCGACGGTTTATTATATTTTGTAGCTAACTCAGCTAAGCGAACGGTCGTCGTTTCTAAAATTTGATCTTGTTCGTTCACACCTTCACCAAATATTATTAAATCTGCTTGTTGAATTAATGATTCTAAATGTGTAATCTGATCCACTAGTTCATGACTTGTCATAATCTCAGCATCATATAAGCCGTTTAACACTGCAGCTATACCTCCACCAGCGCCACCTCTTTGAATAGGCCCTAGTGCAATTTTCAATTCAGCTTTAAACATTTCACTTAAATACCAAATTAAATTATCTACCTCAGCCGCTTCTTGATGCGAAATTTGGTAATTTTCATATGTTTGCATAATTTCACTATTTTTACCATATAATTTACTATCAAAATCTGACATAAGTTGAATTCTCATATCTTTCAATTTTGGATTAACTTGAGAAACATCTATACGTCTAATATATTTTAGTACACGACTGCCTTGCGTAACATCGATTTCTTGCGCTTCGTCATCATAAAATTTAGCTCCGAGTGCTTGAAGCATACCAGCACCACCGTCAAAACTACCAATAGCACCTAACGAAATAATTAAATGTTCAGCACCATTTTCTATTGCATCAAGTATAATTTCACCTAAACCATAACTTGTTCTTTCTATAATTGGTCGTTGTCCTTTTAAAAATAGATTGCCTTCAATAATTGTCATGCCATTATCTGTAATACCATAAACTGCTTCTACTTCATTCATATCTGCATCATGGGCAACCACTCTGTATTTGGTACCTGATTGCCATAAAAAGACAGAATCCATCAATTCATGCCGACCATTAAACAACGGTACTTGTACGATATCCGCTTTCTCTATTTGGCTAGCAACCGCTTCTTCTACATACCGATTGGCTTGATAGCTAGATATAATACCATTAAATTCATCCATCGCTACTAATACTTTCATTTTGTCACCTCTAATATTCATATTACCTTACATTTTTCATAGCTTTATTTTTAAATTGACGCGAATACCACGCCTGATAAAATTATCAATATTCAATTACCGTGGATTTATGACTAATTCAACTTTATATTATACATGCCAAAACACAATTTTTCACATTATAAGAAACGCTTGCTAAACCTTTTAATATAACTTAAAGCTTAACAAGCGTTTCTTTTTTAAATATTTATTTTTTTACTCTTCAGCGCCTGCCAAAGATTTCACATTAATATGATCGTGACTTGCATTCCAAATCGCTTGTCCCTTCACAAAATAAAATGCTTGTGGCGATTCATGTTTTACATTCGTTTTTTCTTCTATATAATCTGATAAAGCTCTTTCTTGTTGTACGATTAAATAATAACCATCCATATCTCTTTCATATAAAAATTTGTTAAATTGATCAATAGCATTGGCTGAAATAGGACATGTTTCACTATGCTTCAGCACAAATACATATTTATTTTCTTCTAAAACTTGCTCAAACTGGTCAATCGAACTCAGCTTTATAGCCATTCTATTCACCTCTAAAAATATTTAACACACCACATTGTATCTAAAAGTGTGAAATTCCAATGATATTCACATATCATTGTTTCCAATTATACACAATTACCTTTTTATTGTTAACAGTTTATTACAAATCTCATAACTTAATTGAATAATTTATTATTGATATTTACCTTTTATTTCGGCATACTTTTTATTAAAATCCTTATCATATTGTTTTAAATCTTTACTTTCTTTCGGTAATTGATTGATGTCTATTTTAGCTATTGCTTCACCAATTTCAATTGTCTCTTCTCTTGTTTCATAGTAATTTTGTAAGCTGTAGTACATCTCAATCGTATTTTTACGCGCATCATTCACATAACCATCTGTAATTTCTGCCTTGTTTAAGTCTTTAATTTGTTTTTTTATTAATGGCATAATTTGATTTTCAATGGCTTGTTGCTCTGATTTAGCACTTCTAGCATTTGATTCTTTTTCAGCTGTATTTTTTAAATCTTTATTATTTTGTTCTAATTTCTCTTTAAAGCCTTTAACACTTTCACCTGCATTATTAGCTTTTTTCATATTTTCTTCTACTTGTGATCTATTCTTTTCAAAAAGTTTTGTATAATCTAAAATATCTTCATTTGCTTTAACTGACTGATTGTATAAATCAACAAATGTTTTAAGTTCATCAATCGCAGCTTTTTTCTTTTTGATTGATGTCAAATATTTAGATTTTAATTCCTTGGTTTCTTCGGACTGTGCTGGCAGATTTTTTGTAGCTTTCTCATATGCTTCAAATTTAGGTGTTAACCTGCTATTCAAATTGTTTTGCAATTGATTAAATTCTTTTTTGTTTTTATCAGTCATATCTGTTTTACTTAAATCATTAATGTTTTCTAAATCAATAGAATCCATTTCTTTATTGAACGCCTTTTCTTTTTGCTTTACATCATTTAAAGTGCTATCGAAATCTTTAAATTCGTTGGCACCTTCATGTCCGCAAGCAACAATTACGACAGCAAAACAAACTAATAAAACAAAGCACATTAATTTTTTCATTTCTGCACTCCTTATCATTACGTATTATACAGAAACTTATTTAACTTGAAAATAATATATGATATATTATTCCAGAATTTATAGTTTAACAATTTATTTTGATCATTTAAAGGAGTGATTTATTTCAATGTATTCGGATGTTCAACCTTTTATCAAAGAAGATGTTCAGCAAACTTTTATTAAACAATATAAGATGCTACGTCATAAATTATTGACCCTTTTAGATACACCAGTAAAAACAACACATCATATTGGAGGGACTAGCCACTTCAACTACCCTACTGAACCTATTTTAGATGTATTAGTAGGGGTAGATGATTTACATGATATCACTGCTTTAGATGAAAAAAGACTAAATTATCAAGGTTTTTATAGACTTCATCATCCATATCACAAAAAAGTAGTTATGGCTCAATTTAATAATCTCATTGATTTAAAACAAATTGCTCGATTACATATTGTTCAAATAGACTCACAACTTTATAATGATTATCTGAAGACAAATTATTATTTAACAATCAATGCATCTTCAGCAACTCACTTCGGAAAACAAAAGTACAATTTAGCAACTGATACAGCGCCAATCCGTGAATACGAAAATCAGAAACAATTACTTTTTAAACAACTACTCCGTGAAATTAATAAAGATTTATCGAACACACATCACTAACGTTTAATCATTAAAAGAATAAATAAACTGAATCGTTTTCAATAAAGCGATATACTGTTTAGCAAACAAGTTAAATCATTGGTATAATATATAAATGAATTCAACAGGAAAGGATGTTCTATAATTGCATAAAGATGACATCTTAAAAGAATTAGAAGCAATAGTTCCAAAAAATATTATAAAAGTTGACGAACCACTAAAACGCTATACATACACTGAAACGGGAGGTCAAGCAGATTATTACTTATCTCCAACGCAAAATGAGCATGTACAAGCTATCGTCCATTTTGCTTACACAAACGATATCCCCGTCACGTATTTAGGGAATGGTTCAAACATTATTATCCGAGAAGGTGGAATTAGAGGCATTGTCATCAGTTTACTCCAGTTAGATTATATTGATGTTTCAGATGATGCAATCATCTCAGGAAGTGGTGCTGCAATTATTGATGTATCACGTACTGCACGAGACAATGCACTAACTGGATTGGAGTTTGCCTGTGGTATCCCAGGGTCAATTGGCGGTGCTGTATTTATGAATGCGGGGGCTTATGGTGGTGAAGTCAAAGATTGTATCGATTATGCCCTATGCGTTAATGAAAAAGGAGACTTAATCACACTGACAAACAAAGAGCTTGAGTTAGATTATCGTAATAGTATCGTTCAAAAAGAACACTTAGTTGTATTAGAAGCTGCATTTACATTAACGCCTGGCAATCTACAAGATATCCAAGAGAAAATGGATGATTTGACTGAAAGAAGGGAAACAAAACAGCCACTAGAATATCCATCTTGTGGCAGCGTCTTTCAACGACCACCAGGACATTTTGCTGGTAAATTAATACAAGATTCAAATCTACAAGGCTATCGCATAGGTGGCGTAGAAGTATCAAAGAAACATGCAGGTTTTATGGTAAACGTAGATAAAGGTACTGCAACTGATTACGAAGATTTAATACATCACGTACAAAAAACAGTTAAAGCTAAATTTGATGTTGAACTTCATCCAGAAGTTAGAATCATCGGTGAGCATCCTATTGAACGTTAGGAGTGTTATAAGATGCCAAAAATATATGGTGCAACTGTAGATAGCGAGACACGTTGTACACACTACCATACACCGTTAGATGTAATAGCAATTAAATTCAAATGCTGTAATAAATATTATCCATGTTATAAATGTCATAATGAAGACACCTCTCACCCAATACAGAGATGGGAAACTGAAGCGTTTAATACAAAAGCTATTTTATGTGGTGTATGTAAACATGAAATGACAATCAATGCATATATGTTGATTGAAGCTTGTCCAAACTGTGATGCCCATTTTAATAATCGCTGTAAATATCATTACAGCACGTACTTTTCTATATAATTGGCGTTTAACAATAAGAGAGAGACAGAAATTTATTTTTCTAATTTCTGTCTCTCTCTTTGATATATTCAAATATCGTAAATCCATTTTAAACATAGTAAAGGCACGTTCTCTCAAACACTATCTTCTTATTGAATGTTTATTTTGTCCTTTACAAATTGTACAAACGCTTCTGCATCACCTTTTTGTATATCTTTCATCGGCATTGGTCCAATATTAAATGTGAAATGAATGCGACCGTCTTCGTATGTAATTTTCTCTACTTCATCATAACCTATACTTCTATAATAGAATTCCCCATTCATATCTACATTTAAAATAATGCGTTCGTTTGTAGCAATAAACGCACCTTCAAATTCTGTAGAACCTTGTACAGAATACTCTATCGTACCCAATACACTGGGACCTTTCTTTTCTGTTGGAAATAAATCATTTGGGTTCACATTATCTAAAATCATTTTTATGTCACCTTCTTTTACTATTTTTATTCATTATACAAGTTTTCAACTCAATTTATTACTTAAGTGCTCAATGTCATTTTAGTACTGAGCCAAACAAAAAACAATTGAGACTAATCAAGCGCATCCCTGTCACATTTATTAACAACCGGTAAGCAAGACTATACCATATTAAAAAAGCAGTGAATTCACGTTTAAAGTGATTTTCACTGCTTTTAGTATACGTTATTAAGACAATCCCCACTTATGCCTATTACTATTTTTTATCTATTGCTTTCTCAACTTCTTCAATTTGTTTAATTGCAGTTGTTGTTGAACCACTTGAGAAGTACCAAAGTTTTGGATCCAATTCATATACTTTATTATGTTTAATCGCATCAACATCTTTGATGACATCATTGCTCAATGCTTTTTTAGCAGTAGATTTACCTGCTACAGCTTGTCCGCGGTCCATCGCAAAAATAATACCAGGATTTTTTTCTGCAACATATTCATTTGTAACATTTTGTCCATGATTACTTTCTTTAATTTCTTTATCTGCTGGTGTAAAGCCCATTGTATTAAATATCATAGAACCAAAACGTTCACCTGGACCAAATGTTGATAATTCACCTTCATTTACTAATAAATATAACGCTTTTTGATCTTTTAAATCTTTTGTTTTTTCTTTTATACCTGCGATCTTATCGTCTAATTTTTTATTAAGAGACTTAACTTCATCTTCTTTTTGATAAATTTTACCTATTTTTTCAGCGTTTGCTTTAAGCGACTTAACTTCATCTTTATTATCTACGCCTATGTAAACAACTTTAGCATCTGGTGCTGCTTTTTTAAATTCATCCAAGTTTTTTTGGTTAGCTGTACGTCCAGATATGAATATTACCTCAGGTTTTGCTTCTGCAACTTTGTCAAAATTCACTTCTTTCAAACTACCAGTATTTAAATATTTATCACTTTTAAATTCACTTAAGAAATCTGGTAATGATTTAGCATCTTCACCTTTAGGAAGTGCTTTAACTTTATCTTCAAGTCCTAACTCTTTTAATGTATCTAATGCACCATAATCAAAGACAACTGCATTTTTAGGATTTACTGGAACATCAACTGATTCTTTTACAGATTTTGCGTCACTGCCATCACGCTTTTCGCCATTAGCTTTATAATTATTTTCTATCTTTACTGTTTTATTTGATTCATTATTATCTGATTTTGTGTCAGATGACTTTTTGTCGTCTGAACCTCCATTATTACATGCTACTAATAAAAACATTAAACCTATAACCATAAATAAAGCAAATTTCTTCATATGTTTAATCCTCCTGGAATAATAAAGTTAATCACCATTTCAATATGCCTTTTAAAATGAACAACGTTGCAGTTGCATCACTCCCTTCATTAACAACCATTTCATTTTAGACTGATTGTAATATCGATAGTTCATACTCTGCTGTTTCTTCATCAAAATATACACAAATACGTTGTCCGCGAATGTCTTCAATTTTAACGTCCATATCATATAGTGTCTTAAGCGTATCTTCTTGTATAACTTCATCTTTAGTACTTGCTTTGACCATTTCTCCATCTTTCAATGCAATGATGTCATCTGAATAGCACGAAGCAAAATTAATATCATGAATGACAACAACAATAGTTTTATTGAGGGATTTAGCGAGTTGACGTAATGTTTTCATAATTTGAACTGAATGTTTCATGTCTAAATTATTTAATGGTTCATCAAGCAAAATATACTCTGTGTCCTGTGCTATCGTCATAGCTACGTATGCACGTTGTCGTTGACCACCTGACAATGTTTTTAAGTAACGATGTCTAATTTCTTTAAGATTCAATAACTCAAGTGCATACTCAACTTGCGCTCGATCCGCCTCATTTAAGCGTCCTTTTGAATATGGAAATCTTCCAAAATTAACAAGTTGCTCCACAGTAATATTTAACTCAGTATGATTGGCCTGTTTCAAAATAGATAATTTTTTAGATAACTCATTACTTTTATATTCAGATATAGCTTTCCCCTCAATCTCAATAGTTCCTTTATCGAAATCAATCAAGCGTGTGATTGCTGATAATAAGGTACTCTTACCAGCGCCGTTTGGACCTATCATTGAAGTTAAACGCCCTTTACTGATTTCTACATTAATGTCATTTAAAATCGTTTTATCTTGAATCGTTTTAGTCAATCCTTGAACACGTATCAATTCGCATGTCTCCTTTTAATTAATAGATAGATAAAGTACGTTCCACCTACTAAGTCTATAATGATACTCACTTGCGTCGTCGCTTCAAATAAATTTTCCACTACACTCTGTGCAATAAATAAACTCAACCAACTTAAACAAATCGTTGCCGGTAATATATATTTATGTTCATAGGTTTTCATCAATTCGTGTGCTAGATTAACAGTTAACAATCCTAAAAATGTAATTGGACCTACCAATGAAGTAGAGATGGATACTAATATCGCAACAAGTATAAGTAATAATCTTGTAACCATTTTATAAGACAAACCTAAATTAATTGCTTGGTCTTTGCCTAATAAAAGTACATCTAAATACGGTATCGCAATCACTGTAATAAGGATTAATATCATTAATATAACTCCGCACAGCATCACCAATTTACTATTGGAAGCATCAAAATTGGCAAACATTGAACTCTGAACTGCCAAAAAGTCTTCAGGGTTAATAATCAGTTCTAAAAATCCAGTGATACTTCTGAAGAAAGTGCCTAAAATAACTCCTATGAGTAAAATAAAGTATATTGACACATCACCAATTCTAAAAATGCCTTGAAATAGTAATAGTGAAAATATAACCATTACTAACAGTGAAGTAGCAAAACTTAAATATATATTAGTAACAAATGCAGACTGTACACCAAACACAAATACCAGCAATACTTTCACAAACATATATACAGCATCAAGACCCATAATCGACGGTGTTAACAAACGATTCGTTGTAATTGCCTGAAAAATGACTACTGAAGCTGCAATTGCTCCACCTACCAATAGCATAAGCACTAATTTTCTAAAACGGCTGATAAACTGGTATCTAAAAATTTCGAAATCAATACCGATGAAAAGATAAATTAAAGCAACACATAAAGTGATAGCGATTAATATCATTAACTTTGATTTAGCACTAATCTGCATAATTATGTCTTCCTTTCATCAATAAGATTAAGAAAATAATCGTGCCAAAGACACCAATTGTTAAACCAATATTTATTTCATATGGATAGACAATAATCCTACCAATTATGTCAGAAAACATAACAAATACTGCCCCTAACATTGCTGTATGAGGCAATGCTTGTTTTAAATGATCACCTCTAAAAATTGACACAATATTCGGAACAATGAGGCCTAAAAATGGTAATGTCCCCACTGTAACAACTACAAGCGCTGTTATAGTTGCAGTGATAAATAAACCAATATTTATTATTTTTTCATAGTTAACGCCTAAGTTATTACTAAAATCTTTCCCCATCCCTGCAATCGTGAAATGATTAGCAAATATATATGTAAGTATTAATAAAGGAATGCTTAAGTATAATATTTCATATCTACCACTCGTAATGATAGCAAAATTTCCGTTAAGCCAGTTGCCTACACTTTGTACAGTATTCGTTCTTAAAGCAAGAAATGTCGCTAAGCTAGACACAATACCACCAAGCATAATACCTAAAAGTGGAATAAAAATAACATCTGTGAATCGTATGTACTGTACTAATTTAACAAATAAGAATGTGCCACCGATGCTTAATATTACTGCAAATATTAATTTAATAATAATATTCTCTTGTGGAAAAAATATCATTGATATTAAAATACCTAACTTGGCCCATTCCATTGTCCCTGCTGTCGTTGGACTCACAAATTTATTTTGCATCATCTGCTGCATAATAAGTCCAGAAAGCGCTAAAGTACTTCCAGAGATTAAAATACTTATAGTTCTGGGGATCCTACTAGACACGATGATATTTATTTGTTCATGCGTTAAATGAAAAATATCAGTAATCGATACTTTACTAACGCCTATAAATAAAGAAAGGATAGTTAAAAAGAATAAAATAATAGCTAAGACAACGCCATTTAGTAAAAATTTCATAGTGAGTAATTAATCCTTTCATAAACGCTATATCGTATTGAATGTGATAATCATTATCAATATCTATAAATTAAATTTTATCATCTTTGCAAGTAAATTCAATAGCAATAATAGAGATTATCAAAACAATTCTCCATTTATGTTAAAAATATCTAAATTAGAAACTAAGACATTTAATCAAGTACTTTCATTTTATACTCAAGTATTTATAGAAATTTTTGTCGTTTCACTTGAATCACTCATTTAACTATTACGTAAGACAAAATTAGTGTTCGAATTAGTTGTATTGGCATAAAATTTGTAAATTGTAGTACATCGAACGAAACTTATACAAATTAAAAAACGTCAATTTCTATATAATTTCAATAGAAGCTGACGTTTTTTGGTGATTAAAAATTGCTTATATTTCAGACATCTGCAATCACTAAATTTTATATTATTATGATAGTTGAAATGGTCGCAATTTAGTCTTCAAAAATAAAATCTTCATCTTGTAATGCTTCAACGTTTAGCGCTAATGTATAACCATCGCCTTTAACAGAGAAGAAATCATGGTTTTTTGTAGATGTATCTAGCGCATTTTCGATAATTGGATTAAATTCTCTCTCTTCAAAGTACGGATCAAATCCAAGGTTTGATAATGCTTTGTTACCATTATATCTTACATAGTTAAGCACATCTTCAGTTAAACCGATGTCATCATATAAAGATTGTGTATAAGAAACTTCGTTTTTATATAATTCATCTAATAGTTTATACATTTCTTGGTCTGCTTGTTGTTTTTCACTTTCAGACAATTCATTTCGTAAACTTTGCGCATCCATCCCAGTAAACACACCATGAATAGATTCATCTAATAAAATTTTACGAATGATTTCTCCTGAGGTTGTCATTTTACCTTGCCCAGCTAAATATAATGGGTAATAGAAACCAGAATAGAATAAAAATGTTTCTAGAAAAACACTTGATACACGTGCGATATATTGATCATAAATCGATGCTTCTTTACCCCATAATTTATGATAATTATTTACAATTTTATCCGATTTAAATTTCAAATGTGGCTCTTCTAGGACCCATTTATCTAATAAGTAGTTTGTTTCGCTAGATGGTAATAAAGTTGTAAAGATGTGAGAATAACTTTTAGCATGAATTTGTTCCATCATCGCCATAAAGGAATAAACCGCTTTTTTACGTAAATCTGTAGTATGTAACATGATTAATGGCATGCCATCATCTGCTTGGTGTGTATCCAGACCAGTTAAACCTGCTAATGCTTTTTTAAATGCGTTTTTTTCTTCATCGGATAATGTTTTCCAACTTGCAATATCTTTTGAAACTTTAAATTCAGTTTCTACCCACATTTGCGAAATATTTTGTCGCCAAAACATATTTGTCATATCTTCTTGAGTATTCCAATTGACTGCTTTCATTTAGATAATTCCCCTATCCAGTAAATATTTATTTGAATTATAAAACACAGAAAGTGGGACAGAAATCTAAATATATCTTTAGATTTTCTATCCCTCTGCATAAGTGACTCTATTTCTATAATGTTGATACACTTTAATTTAAATCATGTTCACTTAATGCATTACCTTTTTGTTTTTAAAACATATGCGATATTTCAAGATTCATATTTCCTTGTTTAATAAATTAGATAGCCTCGTTTTATATTGCACAACTCGTACATTCTTCAACACTTAATAATTTATTTCTAGTGTAATATAAAGATTTCAACCCTTTATGATGTGCATAAACATATAATCTAGATAATTCACGTGTTGATATCTCTGAGTTTACATAAAGAATTGTAGAAATACCTTGATCCACATGTGTTTGGATCGTAGCAATTAAATCGATTAATTTCATTTGATCAGTATTGAATGCAGATTTGTAATACCACATTGTTTCTGGTGATAAGAATGGCATTGGATAAAACGTTTCTGCATTACCGTAAGTACGACGCTCAATTTGGTCAACTATCGGCATAACTGAACTTGTCGCATTTTGAACATAAGAAATGCTTTGTGTTGGTGCAATCGCTAAACGATATGCGTGGAATAAGCCGTGAGTTTCAACTTCTTTTTGTAATGCTTTCCAATCTTCAGGTGTAGGAATTTCTAAACCTTCAAATAATTTACGTACTTTTTCATATTTTGGTGCAAACGTTTGCGAAGTGTAAAACTCAAAATATTTCCCATTCGCATAATCTGATTTATCAAAGTCTTTAAATGTTTCTTGTCTATCTTTTGCAATTTCCATAGATCTTTCAATTGAGTAATAGTTCATCATCATGAAGAATATGTTAGCAAAATCTTTTGCTTCTTCAGATTCATAACCAATTTTATTTTTAGCTAGATAACCATGTAGATTCATAACGCCTAATCCAACTGAATGTAATTCACTATTAGCTTTTCTAACACCTGGCGCATTTTGTATATTTGCTTCATCACTGACCACTGTCAATGCATCCATGCCTGTGTGCACTGAATCTTTAAATTTTCCAGATTCCATAACATTAACAATATTTAAAGATCCTAAGTTACAAGATATATCACGTTTTATTTCGTCTTCGATACCATAATCGTTAATAATAGACGTTTCTTGTAATTGGAAGATTTCTGTACATAAGTTACTCATTTTAATTTGACCAATATTAGAGTTAGGATGTACTTTATTCGCATTATCTTTAAACATTAGATAAGGATAACCAGATTGCAGTTGTGTTTGTGCAATCATATTTAGCATTTCACGAGCATCTTTTTTCTTTTTATCAACATTTGGATTGGCTACTAAACTTTCGTAGTATTCATCTAAATTAATGTCATCTAACGTTACACCATATTCATTATAAACTGTATGTGGTGCGAACATATAAAAGTCTTTACCTTCTTTTGCCAGTTCAAAGAATTTTGAAGGTACAATTAAACCAGTAGAAATAGTTGATAATCGTAAATCTTCATCCGCGTTAACTTTTTTAGTATCTAAAAATTCTTCTACATCATAATGGAAAATATTTAAGTACACAGCACCAGCCCCAGGACGTTGTCCTAATTGGTCAGCATAGCTAAATCCACCTTCAAGAGATTTAGCAACAGGTAATACACCTTTTGCCACGCCTTTAATACCTTTAATCGCTTCTCCTCTAGCACGCAATTTAGATAAGTTGATAGCAACACCGCCACCAATTTTACTTAACTGTTTCGCTGTAGAATCTATAAAATTGATTGAATTTAAACTGTCGTCTACTTCTAGTAAGAAACATGACACAAGCTCACCACGACGCGCACGCCCAGCATTTAAAAACGTTGGCGTTGCTGGTTGATAACGTTGTTCAATCATAGCTGAGATAAGTTGTCTAGCTGTCGGTTTATGACCATTTGCTAGATATAGTGCAACAATCACAACATGTTGCTTATAATCTTCTAAGAACTGTGTTTTATCGTTTGTCTTCAACGCATAGTCTTTAAAGAATTTACTTGCTGACATATAACTGGCAAAACGAAAGTCAATACTTTTAGCATAATCTGTAATTTCTTGTAAATCCGCTTCTGAATATTTTTCAAAAACGTCAAAATAAAAATCGTTATCCACGAGATAATGTAAGCGTTCAATTTCAGTATCAAAATAGATTGTCTTATCTTGAATCTCTTCTAAATAAACTGCTAGCGCTTCTTGATCCTTTTCCAAATTAAAGAAACCATTATCTTTTCTTTTTGTAACCTCATTGTTTAATTCAATATGATTGTATTTCTTCTCGTCCATAATCTTCATTGAAATTTCCCACCTTATCTTTAAATTCATCTATATCATCTGCAGTGCCCTGTACTTCAAACTTCAATAATAATGGAACTTGGTAACGTTCCGAAATTGATCGTCCAGCTTTTGCGAAATTTTGTCCCCAATTACGGTTTCCGCTAGCTGCAACAGCTTTTAATAAATCATCATTTACTTCTAAAAACGCTTGAACTGGTTGGGGTACCTCACCAAATCCTATTGTCCCAGTGACCAAAACGAATGGCTCCTCAATTCTCTCTGAACAATTATTTTGCGTGATTTCCATAACATTTGTCAGTTCGGTTTTTTTTATAAATCTGCGCACATTGCCGGAAAACGAAAAATATACCACTTTCATTGGCTCACCTTCTTTCTAATAGAAATACGTAAGTTGGAAAATCAAAAATTGTAAGGCTTTCGAGGTGTTGCTTTTGAATGTATTAAATGATTGAAATAACCACTATATATAGTAACTTGTAATTCTATAAGTAGGTATGTAAAAACTCAACATTTAAGTATTAATGCCTTATTTGTCATTATTTAAAGCCTGAAACTGTGTGATTTTACTTAAAATTTGATTTATTATAAATAAATTGACCACGTATCAAAACACAATATATAGTGTTTCGTCCTGGCCATTAATACTATATTATGTGTTTCATTATACATAACTCATCGCCTTATTAAAAGTCTTTAATTTATGTCAAAACAATGAAAACAGTATGAAAATGGCACCAATTCAACCTTAAACTCAATTTTAAATTTTTAAAAAATATTTTTTCGACTTTTAGAGGCTCAATGCTTGCTTTTTTTAATTTCTCTTTAAAGCTTGATATATCTGGATTATCTAGCCATAGGCCTTATATATTGCGCTTCATATATTATATTTTAGAACTAATTGCTATACTTAATTACTTTTAAAATTTCTTAATGAAACACTACATAAACAGAACGTTTGTTCGTATTTATACTTTAATATATTTCCCTTTTAAATTCAAGCATATATACATTTTCTAATTAACTATGCTAATATAGATACGTTAAAATTTTAAAATTGAGGCGATATATGTGAATCCAAAAATAAAAGGTATTATTGCTATTCTAATTTCTGCAGTTGGTTTTAGCTTTATGTCTGTTTTTTTTAGATTAGCTGGAGATCTCCCTGTCTTTCAAAAATCATTGGCAAGAAACCTAGTGGCAATGTTTATTCCTTTGTATTTTATATTTAAGTACAAACAACCACTTTTTGGTAAATTGAGTAGCCAGCCTTTATTAATATCTCGTTCTGCGCTTGGCTTAATTGGCGTATTATTAAATATATATGCCATCGACCATATGATTCTTAGTGACGCAGATACATTAATGAAATTAAATCCTTTTTGGACGATACTACTTAGTTTGATTTTCTTAAACGAAAAAGTACGCAATTACCAATTTATTGCTATGATCGTAGCCATTTTTGGTATGTTATTCGTTGTGAAACCTGAGTTTTCTTCTTCTATGATTCCAGCGATTGGCGGATTACTATCAGGTATCTTCGCGGCAAGTGCCTATACTTGTGTTAGAGCATTAAGTAGCAAAGAGGCACCATATACGATTGTTTTTTATTTTTCTTTCTTCTCTATAATAGCACTCATTCCATTTACGATATTTACATTCGAACCAATGTCTGTCATGCAAGTTGTTTATTTAATCGGTGCTGGCTTAGCTGCTGCTGCTGGTCAAATAGGTATTACCTTAGCCTATAGTTTTGCCCCAGCTAAAGATATTTCAATATTTACGTACGCATCTATTATATTCACCGCGCTATTTGGTTTTATTTTATTTGGTGAGTCACCAGATTTCTATGCAATTCTAGGTTATATCATTATTATTGGTGCAAGCTATTATATGTTTGAAAAAACAAGACGCCAACCGTTAACCGTTCAGAAAAAGGAACAAAAATCTAAATATTAAAGGAGCAATTACGATGTCTGAAGGACGTAAACATGAAGATTTAAAAGATATTACTTTACTAGGAAACCAAAATAATAAATATGATTTTGATTATCGACCAGATGTATTAGAATCATTTGATAATAAACACCCGGGCCGTGATTATTTTGTTAAATTTAATTGTCCTGAGTTTACATCTTTATGCCCTATTACGGGTCAACCTGATTTTGCTACTATTTATATTTCGTATATTCCAAATATTAAAATGGTAGAATCTAAATCATTAAAATTGTATTTATTTAGCTTTAGAAATCATGGCGATTTTCATGAGGACTGTATGAATATTATTATGAATGATCTCATCGACTTAATGGATCCACATTATATAGAAGTTTGGGGCAAATTCACGCCTCGTGGTGGTATATCTATTGATCCTTATACAAACTATGGTCGCCCTGACAGTAAATATGAAAAAATGGCAGAACATCGTTTAATGAATCATGATCTCTATCCAGAAAAAATAGATAATCGTTAATCTTTTCTTGCTCACTCATAAAATTGACTAATCTTAGCTATGAAAAATCTGACAATCGTTTTTTCATAGCTTTTTTATAGGTATTGAGATTATTATTTAAAATATCTAGTCGAGCCTATAATCTCTATTCTCGATATCCCAATTACTTAAAGCCTTCCAATTGATTAATCTTATTAATTAAGAAAGCAGTCTACTGAGAAAGCTCAGAAGACTGCTATCGTAGTAATATGCGTACTAAATGTTCACACATTAAAATAGTCATATTTACAAACTTAGTTTAATCTTAAATTGAATATATCTATAAATACTTAATTAATCTTATTATATTTTTTATTTAATTCACAGTTTTATAAAGAATCCTTTTTCTCTCCACAAACATCTTTAATGCCAAGTGCCCAACTAATATTACAACCTGCAGTATAACCAGGTTCTCCGTCTTTCCAACCACCTTTAGTTTCTAAATATTTTGCAGTGTCTTTAGCCTTTCCCTTTGCACTCGCATCAGGAGAATCAACTGATATACCTCCAAATAACAAGATTGCAGAAAAACTAATCAACAATTTTTTTACTGTTTGCATATTAAAATCCCCCTTTATATTAGATACAACTAAAATAACACTTTCTTTGAATAGTGGCAATATTTTAAATATTCTTTTTTTGAGAATATTATTGAAATTTAATTTAATTAAGCGTAAAATCATTTTTATACATTCTTATAGGGAGTATGAAAGGACGGGGAATGTTTTTATGCAAAATCAAGATAAAGCCCATGAACAAGCGGTTCAATCCATCCCACAAAATGGATTTTTTGGACACCCTAAAGGGCTAGGCGTATTATTCTTTGTTGAATTTTGGGAGAGGTTCAGCTATTACGGTATGCGTGCCTTACTCATTTTCTACATGTATTTCGCTATTAAAGATGGTGGACTCGGCATGGATAAAAGTACTGCTCAGTCAATTATGGCAGTATACGGGGCACTGATATACATGACCTCTGTACTCGGCGGATGGATTTCCGATAGAATTACAGGAACACGCGGAGCAACGTTTTACGGTGGTATTCTAATCATTATTGGACATGTTTTCTTAAGTTTACCTTTAGATATCGTAGGATTATTTATTTCTATGTTCTTTATTATTGTAGGTTCTGGTTTAATGAAGCCAAGCATTTCAAATATTGTTGGTAGATTATATCCCGATAGAGATACACGAATAGATGCTGGTTTTGTTATATTCTATATGTCTGTTAACTTAGGCGGATTACTTTCACCTATTATTCTAGATCGCTTTGTACATACAGGTAACTTCCACGGCGGTTTCCTAATCGCTGCAATTGGAATGGCGCTTGGACTCGTTTGGTACATATTTTTCAATAAAAGAAATTTAGGTCAAATTGGTACAAAACCAACCAACCCATTGAATAAAAGTGAGAAGAAAAAATATGGTATTTTATTTGCTGCAATCATTGTAATCATTGCAGTTGTATTATTAATTACTGGCTTAACAGGCACATTATCATTTAATTTAGTTAGTACAACAGTACTTATACTAGGGATTGCATTACCAATCGTATATTTCACAATTATGATTCGAAGTAAAGAAGTCACAGATGATGAACGCTCAAGAGTAATCGCATTTATACCGCTATTTATACTTGGCGTAATATTCTGGTCTATTCAAGAGCAAGGTGCTAACGTTCTTAATCTCTTTGCATTTGAAAGCAGTGACATGAAATTAAATCTATTTGGGTGGAAAACAGATTTCGGTCCTACACTCTTCCAGTCGATAAATCCATTATTTATTGTATTGTTAGCGCCAGTGGTTTCATTGATTTGGGCCAAAATGGCTCGACGTCAACCAAGCATAGCAACAAAATTTGTTTTAGGCGCAATATTAGCAGGTGCTTCTTACATAATGATTGGCTCTATTGGGCATTCAGCTGGCGGTGCAGACATTAGTGTCAACTGGGTTATTCTATCTTATATTATTTGTGTTATCGGTGAACTCTGTTTATCACCTACAGGTAACAGTGCAGCAGTTAAACTCGCACCAAAAGCTTTCAATACGCAAATGATGAGTTTATGGTTATTAACAAATGCCTGTGCACAAGCTATAAATGGTACTTTAGTGAAGCTCATTGAGCCTCTGGGACACAAAAATTACTTCCTATTTTTAGGAAGTATTGCAATTGTAGTTAGTTTGATTGTTTTAGCATTTGTACCAAAAATCGTCAAAGGTATGCGTGGCATTAAATAGCACACGTATCAAGCCCACTTCTCACTTTATTGAGTAAGTGGGTTTTTTCATGCGCTAAAGCTCAGATAAACATTATCCTATTCATCCTTGCAAAAAATTGTCACAGCAAAAAATTTAAAAATAAAGTAAATGCCACCAACTCTTCCTATATAATTATAACTGTGAAAATATGGGTAAAGTGAATAAGCAACAAAATTTAAAAGAATATGGTGAAAAAATTGGAAAATACTAAATTCAAACACGGTGTCTTATTTTATCATGAATATAGTGGTATTAAAGATATATATCGGGGACTTGGAGATGTAGCAGCTTCCTTAACTACATTTTGTAAACATCTGTCGCTCCAACTAAGTGAAGACGAGGGTGATATTATAAGATTTTGTCAGAAGATTAAAGACCAAAGTTATAGTGACGATGTAGATATCATTTTCCTCCTTGGTGGCGATGGTACTGTCAATGAATTAATCAATGGCATAATGCAACATGAATTGAATATCCCTATTGGTATTATTCCAGGTGGCACATTTAATGATTTTGTTAAAACATTAAACCTGAGTCCACGTCATAAAATGGCCAGTCAACAACTTATTCAATCAGAGTTGCAGTCTTATGATGTTATGAAAATCAATGATCAATACGCACTAAACTTTGCTGGATTGGGACTCATTGTTCAAAATGCAGAAAATGTTCAAAACGGCAATAAGGACATCTTTGGCAAATTGAGTTACGTAGGATCTACAGTTAAAACTTTGCTTAATCCGGAGCATTTTGATTATCAATTAACCGTTGACGGTAAAGTTATTGATGGTAATACTGCAATGCTCGTTGTTGCTAATGGGTCATTTATAGGAGGCAGTCGCATACCTTTAACAGACCTTTCACCTAGTGATGGTTATCTGAATTTATTTATTTTTAAAGAACACAGTTCGAGTGTATTGAGTGATATATTTAAACAAAGAGATAGCATGAACTGGAACCATATGACAAACGGTATTCAGCATTTATTATCTAAAGATATCAAAATAGAGACCACACCCGAAATGAAGGTGGACATCGATGGAGAAATTGCATTAAAAACACCTATCCATATTGAAGTCATACCTAAAGCAATACAAATTTTAACGTTACCTGAAAATACGCCTGATAATGAATATGAATAAATACACTATATATAATGTTTACTAAATAAAATCTTATTCAAAAGGACTAATCCACGTATGATATGCTCCCTTCAAAGT
>NZ_JAESLH010000002.1:0-4488 GCF_017892545.1 Staphylococcus sp. GDY8P67P | reverse complement strand
ATTTGTTTATTAATAACACTAGGCTTGGTCTAATTAGATCAAGTCTTTTTTAGTACCAAAACTTATTACATAATCAAAATTACATTTCTTTAGTTAATTTATATTGTTTATAAGCATAATAAACTATTAATGATTGTACTACCACTTGTGCAAATGATAATCCTATACGAATACTTTTCTTAGTTTTCTCACTCATTTTCTTCAACTCCTTTCGCTGCTTTATTCCAATTGCTTTATTGACGTTGAGCCTCGGAACCCTTAACAATCCCAAAACTTGTCGAATGGTCGGCTTAATAGCTCACGCTATGCCGACATTCGTCTGCAAGTTTAGTTAAGGGTTCTTCTCAACTTCAATAAATTTTCTCGGCATAAATGCGTCGTCTACTTTTTTCTAGAACGATTAATCAAGAAATAACCTAAAAGACCACAAATCAAAATAAATAAAAATATAAGCATTTTCTATCTCCTTTTTGGTAAAACTTTATCACATTAATTTTTAATCATGGAACTTTGCTCTAATCCACTCATACAAGCCAATAAACAACCCTATAGCAAATATATAAGGTAAAGCATAAGCAATATACCAAACAAATGTCATAAAGCCCTCAGACGCTCTTATTTTGCTCGCTATGGCTTTCTGTAATACATCTACATGCAAGAAACTCATAAAATCACTGCCTACGGTCATAATTAAAGCAAATAACATAAAGACTAATAACATAGCCCCAATACCTGTAAATAATTGCTTTTGTCTTTTTTTATAGTGTTCATGTGACGCTCTTACTTCTTGCAACATACGGTCATTTTCTTCTCGTACTCTGTAAATATCTCTGCCTAATATATCTTTTAATTCTTCTGTATCAACCTGTTTTAATTTTTCTTGAAGTACATCTACAAAATCATTACGAATCTTTAAGCTTTTATCTCGAAATTCCTTCGTTGCCTCTTTCAATTCGGACGTTGTTTCCTTGTGTTCTTTCTCTCTGATTTTCTGATTCTCTTGTATCTCTGCTAGATATTTTACGATTAGCTTGTTTTGTCTCTTGAGCTCGTTCAACTCTTCGTTGTTTAAGTTGCTCTGTGTGTTGCTCGACTGCGTCCCAGTTGACTTTAAATCCGTCTGCATATTCGGATTCTCTTTGTTGTTCTTGATGTCTTTCATGCTCATAGTCAATCGCCCCTTTTTCATAATCTGAACCTAGCGTTCGTCCACGCACCCATTTATTTGCATTTTCAGGCTTATATGAGATTGTTTCGCCACGAAGCTTAACTTCTACCCCTTTTTCTTCTAAATGCTCTGAAAACGTCTCTAAATTGCTTGTATGTGCTTTTGCATTTTCAATCAACTCCCGCAATTCATCTTTCCAAGAATATTCTTCTCTATCAAACACAATGCCTTTTTCTGCTTGTGTATATCTCATTTTTGCAGTGCCACGTTCTGTCACACTCAAACCATGTTCACGACAGACATTGTCATTTTCTTTTTTGACTAAATCACGTTGCTTTTTATTACTTTGATATTTCTTTCCAGTTTCTAGATCAACTGAATTAATCACAATATGATTATGATAATGGTCTTTATCTGTATGCGTATAAACAGCTACTTGATGATTAGGTGCTATTTTTTCTGCAAGTTCTAAGCCTAGTTGATTACATTGTTCTGGTGTTACTTCGCCAGGTTTAAAAGACTGGATAACCGTATGTGCTTGAATTCCATCTTCTTTGCCATACAAGGCTCTTGTTTGTTTAAAAGCCGATTTCGCATAATCTACATCACAATTCAAACCACTTTTTTCTTCTGCACGTTTCTCTGCATAATTGATTGCTCGACTTGCCGATTTGGTATTACCTAATTTAGTTGTTGCCATATCTCATCAAGCCTTTCACGTACTGCGTTGATGTTTCTATCCAAAGCCTTATAATCTGGATTTTCATGTTGATGTTGATTGCAATATTTAGCAATCTGATTCACATTCGCCCCTAACTTACTTAAATCTTTGGCAATCGATTGTCGCGTCTCTTTATCAAATTTGGGCGCTACCAATCGACTCCCATGTGCCTTTTTCTTAACAAAATTCGGCACACTCATATTCAAAGTTTCGGCAGATGACCTTAACTTTTCATATTCGGATTCGCTCACTCTGAAACTAATTTGTTTTGGCTCTTTGCGGTTGGGTTTTCGGTTTCCCCCAACAGACAAATCGCTAGCCAAATTATCATCATGTTCACTCATTCAATCCCACCACGTTTCTTCGAAATATATGACTTTCTATATTTGTAGATTATAGGATAATCAACAAAATTTCAAGTAATAATGTGGTTTGGCAAGCGTCGTATATTCTAGCCACTTCGTTCTGAATATACCGGCTTGCTGGGATTAATCCCAGACCCTTTATGTTTTTGCTAACGCAAAAAATGAGTGGCAAAATGCTAGCCACTCATAGTTCAAAACCAAATTCAAAATCAAAACAAAAGCAACCAAAAATGTGGTTGCTAATAAAATTAATTCTCATAATTATTACGAATAAAATTCTCAATATTTTTTTCGTAATTTGGATAGTTATAATTTCCTAAACAACTTACTTTATTTGAATAATATTTAAATAATTCACAACAAAGCTTAAAAGATTGGTATGTCTTTCTATATCCATTCATCTCAAAAGTAGCTAAAAACATATTGAATTCTTTATCAGTTAAATATTTGTTTATAAACTTATAATTCTTTCCTAAACTAAAATCAAAACCCCTATTAAAGCCAATATACCAAGAAATCATTCTTAATAATTCAGGACGTAAAATATTATTGAAATGATCTAAAGCAAATAATATTTCTCTTCTAAAAACACCCTTTGCTACATACGTTGAGACACTCCAAAACTCATTACAGCAATCATAAAATTCTCGTTCTGTTGGTTTTTTTAACCAATAATTTGAGTCATCTGGAACAATTTCTTGAGTTACTAAATTATCTTTATCAACTAAAATTTTTACAAGACCATCAGAATCACTAAAATAACGATTTAAATCTTTTAAATTAATTAATGTAATATCCATTTTTATGCCATCTTTAAAATACATTATATAACTGTAACCATAATCTAAATCAGGTGGGAATAATTCCATATCTTCTGGTTTCTGTATAAACAATAATTCTCCAAATAAACTTAACCAACTTTCTTCATGTGTGAAACACTCAATATCTGATACGAAAAAAGCAAAATCATAATCTTGAAACTTATCTTTTTTTATATTTTCATTAGTTCTTGAACCCTCGAGAGCAATAATTTTTACATTGCTTCGTTGATAAGCAAATTCAGAAACTAAATTTAAAATTTCTTTTTCAGTCCTCATTGTTTTTTCACTTCCAAAATCTAAATTCACGCTGCCAAAATTCAATCTGCTTTTGCAATTGTTTTTCATTCTCTTTTAAAGTCAATTTCATTAAGTCCGTTAAATCAATTTCTGAAATACTTTTTAACATTTCTCTGTATTTATTTTTTGTACGTCTTTCTAATTTACCCCATGTACTTTCTTCATGAATTAGCATATAAATCATTGCTTGGTCTTTTACTTTTTCTAAACTAGACCAATCTGGTTTCAAAATATGTAAATCATTAAAACAATCGTTCCAATAATCAACCATATCTCTTTTTAATTCAATTTCTACACGCCATAAGTGTGCAGACATAACTTCAATGTCTGCATTATCCTTACGTTCTTGTTTTTTATTATAAATTCTAATAAATCTATCACTGTCACGAACACCAAAATATTTTGTTTCTGGTTTACCGTTACGACCATAAAAAATAGTTTTCTTAACTGATTTATCAGTCATCGCATAATAATCGCTCAAATCGTCTTCAAAATCAAAAGCCAAATCTAATCTTGTAAAACCATCATCTTCCATGTAGTCAATGATGTTTTGTTTTAACCAAAGCATTTCTTCATGCGTAAGTTTATTAGGATTAAATTCAACACGCATATTACGTCTATCCCACGCATCTGCTTTTACTTTATCATATTCAATATAAACTTTTTCTTGTAGAGCCTTAGCTTTAAATTTGGTTTGTAATATATCCCAAAGTCTAATTTGTGGCGCAATACTCATAAATTCAGACAGTTTGTGAGCATTGTTCTTATTAAGATTCCCAACAATTGTCATAGCATCAAAGTGTAATTTTGGTTCGGGGGTGTACATAATATGTCGGTTTAACCGGCTATTAGAGTAGCCGGTTTTAGAAAAATTATCTAAATCCTGATTTTCTAAGTGATTTGAATGATTTGCGTGATTATTTTTACTCATAAAAAATCGACCCCTTAATTTAATTTAAGAAGTCGCTCACCCGAATATATTTCTTGAAGAATAAACTAATATCGTTTAATATCTAGATATACAAATTAAGAACAAAAACATCAACTGTTTTTCTTTAAGGTAAGTCGCATTCACAAACTTTGGACGGGGAGTGAGCGACTTCTTTTTATTTGTTT
>NZ_JAESLH010000019.1:0-121464 GCF_017892545.1 Staphylococcus sp. GDY8P67P | reverse complement strand
CGCATAGCGTATGGTTTTTTTATCCAAAAATAGCACGCAGATGATTTAATTCAATTCATCTGCGCGCTTCTTTATTATTCAATACTTCGTATTGTTGACTTGCTTTCTTAGAAATCAGCTTCATACTGCAGTCTTCAGCTTATCCTGTTCCTTCAGTACCTCACCAAAATACAACGTATTCATACGTAATTTCACATTAAAATACTTTAAAAACAACGTCTTATATCAACCAAAATGATGTTAACAATTATTCTACATGTAGACACCCAATCTGTATGCTCTGGTCGTACAATAGAAAAAAATCAATAATGGTATCTGAATGATGTAGCTCTCACAGAATCAAATGCCTTATTTTAAAACAATACAGAAAAGGCAATTTCTATATGATTTCAATAGAAATTGCCTTTTTTCATTTGTCCAAGAACCTTATGTCCCAGACTGTCAGTCTCAAATTAATCTACTAATCAAATCATAATCATTGTTGATAATAATTTATATTAGTTTCTTTATCGTAGTTATTCTGTTGTATCAGGAAAATAACGACGTACTTGTGAAGCGACATTATGACTCATAATAATTTTTGCGTAATCGTTTAAATATACTTCTGATTTATCAGTAGGATATGCGAACTCAAGTAATTGACTGTAACTATCGTTAATTGTTTCTTGTCCAACTGTTTCATCAAAGTGAACAGCGTAGTAATATACATTATTAAGACTATATAATAAATCTTCAAACTCATCTGTTCTTTGATTATTATGGTAAGCATAATCAATTACTTCTTCCAAGTCATTAAATCTAACTATAACAGTACGTGTATTTTGCGGCTTACGTTTGTTGCGTTCTTGATCTTGTTGTGTCTCTTTTTGTTGTTGTCGTTGTTCAAATAAATCCTCTAAACTATCATCTTGATCAAATGTTTGTGATAATAAATCATTAACTTGATGATCTAATTGGTCATTGTCTTCATCAGACATATTGATAAGATCTTCGTTTTTAGATTTAGAAATTGTTACTTCAACGCCCTTTTCAAAGGCATGTACTTGAATCCATAAAGGACCTTCAACAACAAAATCTTCTTCTTCATTGATTTCTTCCATCATGTTCCAAAAGAATTCTTCTCCACGTTTGCGATTAGTCCATAAATCTTCTCGTTTAAAACCTCTTGCTTCTATATCACTATATGTTATAAATAGTTTAACGGTAGTATCGTCAACTCGCTCTATTCTCATATCATCTCACTCCTTACAGTCGATGAATAGTAATCATTATTGTATTAGAACGTAGTAAGAATTACAATTAATTTGTTTGATTAATTTTTACTATTTTCTATTTGGTCTCTTATAATAACATATACCCTTATAAAAGGCCAAAAAACAGCACTTTTTATAGAGTGCTGTTTGAATTTAGTCAATAATTATTCACAATCGAATAATCGATTTGTTTGACGTAAGTATACATTTATCTGTTATGGTAAACACAACAAAACCACAAAGCAACATCACAATAACATTACTTTATGGCTTAATCGCTCTATTTATAAATTAATCAACCATACGTTGCGCTTCTTGCAATTGGAACGTACGTACTTTTCTAGGTAAAAAACGTCTGATTTCATCTTCATTATAACCAACTTGTAAACGTTTATCATCTAAGATAATCGGACGTCTTAATAAACCTGGATTATCTTGGATAATTGAATATAAGTCTTGAAGTGGTAAAGCATCAATATCTACATTTAATTTTTGATAAGTTTTAGAACGAGTAGATATGATTTCGTCTGTTCCATCTTCAGTCATTTTTAAAATTTGTTTAATTTCATCAATTGTTAAGTGTTCTGAAAAAATGTTACGCTCCGTATACGGAATGTCATGTTCTTGTAACCATGCTTTCGCTTTACGGCAAGATGTGCAACTTGGTGAAGTAAATAATGTTACCATACATCTCACTCTCCTATTTTTCATGAATATAAATTCATTAGATTTCAATTTTTATATGATTAAGAAATTACTAAGTCATTTTTACCTCTCTTAACCTTACAATTAAAGTATACCCTATCAACATTAAAATTAAATGAGAATTCTCTAATTTTTTTAAAAATTTTCAAATAAGCTTAATTCCCAATCAATTTAGTTAGAAATATTGATATGTATACAGTTTAACATAACTTACAAATGATTGAAATACTGTTATACTATTACTAAAGTAGATAAATTAAATTATTAAAAAGGTAGGCATCAAAAAATGGAAACTTTATTTTCTGGTATCCAACCTAGCGGCATCCCAACGCTTGGTAATTATATTGGTGCGTTGAAGCAATTTGGTGAAGTCCAAGAAGACTATGATTGTTTCTTCTGCATCGTGGATCAACACGCAATTACAATTCCACAAGATCGATTAAAACTACGTAAACAAACAAGACAACTAGCAGCAATTTATTTAGCTTCAGGCATTGATCCAGAAAAATCAACATTATTTATACAATCTGAAGTGCCAGCGCATGTGCAAGCTAGCTGGATGTTAACAACTATTTCATCTATTGGTGAATTAGAACGTATGACACAATTTAAAGATAAAGCAGTAAAACAAACGGAAGGTATACCAGCTGGCTTACTTACATATCCTCCATTAATGGCAGCAGATATCGTTATTTATAACACAAACATCGTTCCTGTTGGAGACGACCAAAAACAACATATTGAATTAACTAGAAATTTAGTAGACCGATTCAATTCACGTTACAACGATGTTCTTGTAAAACCAGAAATACGCATGCCAAAAGTTGGTGGTCGTGTTATGAGTTTACAAGACCCAACGAAAAAAATGAGTAAAAGTGATGATAACCAAAAGAATTATATCTCATTGTTAGATGAACCCAATGTTGGCGCTAAAAAAATAAAAAGCGCAGTAACAGATTCAGATGGTATTATTAAATTTGATCGTGACAATAAGCCTGGCATTTCAAATTTATTATCTATCTATTCAAGTTTAACTGATAAAACAATTGATGAACTCCAAACACAGTATAAAGATTCTAACTATGGTGAATTTAAATCAGATTTAGCTGAAATTGTAAAAGACTTTTTAGTTCAGTTCCAAGAAAAATATGAGTATTATTTCAACTCAGATGAATTAGATACGATTTTAGATAATGGTAGAGAGAAAGCTCAAAAAGCTTCATTTAAAACATTAAAAAAAATGGAAAAAGCAATGGGCTTAGGTCGAAAAAGATAATCTAAAAATCAAAAAAATTGGCATACATCTCATTTTAAAACAGACCAATCCAAATTAAAGGATTAGTCTGTTTTTTTCAACTTTCGATACATATATTAATCTGGTTGAACTCAAATTTCATCATTCCTTCTACAACTATCCGCGTGATTTTAGCAAATTACAATTTTGTTTAGTTGATGAATGCTACATTAACACCGTAATTTTTGAAATATATCAATTAGGTCTTACAATATCAATATTCATTTATTGTCAGTTCTTCTGTTGGAAAGTAATTATTTAACAAGGATTAAAAATGTATGATATCAAAGAATACGCCACTCTCTATATAATGACATAGAAAGTGACGTATTTTCATTATTTCAATAAGTTGTACTCAAATTTCATTTTTCACTTCTTTTATTTCTTTTTACCAGTTTCACGGTCAATTGATTTATCAATGCTTACTTCTTTTAACGAAGTATCACCACCAATTTGGTGATAGAATAAACCTTTGACTTGTGGATTGGTTAAATGTGCTTCCCCTTTTTGATATATAGGTGCTACAGGTGCATCATTGAGTAATAATTCTTCCGCTTCTTTCATCGCTGCATTACGTTCTTCAGGTTTTTTCAATAATTTACCATTCGCATCTTTAACGAGTTGGTAGTATTTTTTACTACCCCAAGCGGTATTATTTGAAGGATTACCTGTTGTCATAATTTCCAAGAATGTTAGAGGATCTGGATAATCTGGCCCCCAACCTGATAACGATGCTTCAAATGTTTCAGAATGTTCTTGATTTACTCTCTGTTTAAACGGTAATTGTTTAACTTTCATCGTTACACCTGGTAAATTCTTCTCTACTTCTGATTTTATATATTCTGCTGATACTTTTGATCCTGGTGTATCTTCAGTATTCATGGTAAACGTCAATTCTTTCACACCTAAATCTTTTTTCGCTTTTTCTAAGTGTTTCTTGGCTGCTTTCGGATTATATGCAAGTGGTGAATCTATAGATTCGGCAAAGTCTTTGCCGTCAGGTGTTTCTGCCGTTAATTTAGCTGTGAACCCATCTGTCGATTCAGATCCATTATTTAAAACTGAATTCACATAGCCTTCTTTATCAATCGCTTGTGAAATCGCAATTCGTAAATCTTTATTTTTAAATTCAGGTACATTATCTTGATTTAATTTCATATAGAACGTACTAGCTAACAAACGTTTTTTCAAACCAGGATTTCCTTGATATTTATCCACTTGGTCTGCACTGATAGTAGTATCATCTACAGAACCAGTGTCATAAAGTGATGCTCCTGCTTGCTGGTCTTTTAACACTTTATAATTTACACGGTCTAAATGAACTTTTTTCTTGTCCCAATAATCTTCATTTTTAACTAATTGAATTTTATCTTCAACTTTCCAATCTTGAACTTTGAAAGGACCATTAAACACTGTTTTATCTGCAGTTGTAGCATATTGTTCACCATGCTTTTTCACAACTTTTTCTTTTTGAGGCAAGTATGTGCCAAATGCGAGCATTTCATTAATATATGGTATTGGCTTATTTAGTTCAATTTTTAATGTGTGGTCATCTAACGCTTTTACACCTAATTTATCAACATCTTTTTTACCCATATTAATGTCTTCAGCATTTTTTAAGTCATACATTATGTAAGCATATTCTGAAGCTGTATCTGGATTGACAACACGTTTCCATGCAAAAACAAAATCTTGTGCAGTAACTGGATCCCCATTAGACCATTTTGCATCCTTACGCAATTTAATTGTCAAGGTCTTACCGCCATTACTTTTCTTTGGCATTTCTTTAGCGACACCTGGTTGTGCTTTATCATTCTTATCCAAAGTGTAAAGACCTTCATAGACTTGATTGAATAAATCAAAAGATACCGTGTCGGTCACTAGTGCAGAGTCTAATGAAGAAATATCTTGTGGTATCACTTTTCTAAATACTTGTCCTTTGTCCGAGTAGATACCTTCAGCACTGCTACATCCCGCTGTAATCACCGTTAAAGCTAATAAAACTATAAATAGTTTAATCCTTTTCATATTAATCCCCCTTCCCCTTATACTGATGGTGCTTGCATTTGAGATTTTAATGTTTCTGCTTCTTCATCCGTAGTAAATACAAAATGGCCAGGTTGTATTTCATTTAATGACCGTTGATTATTTTTGGATGTGTCTTCTTTATACACTGTTCTTTTTCGAGAACGTTCACTTTCAGGATCCGGTTGTGGTACTGCTGAAAGCAATGATTTCGTGTAAGGATGTAACGGATGATTGTATATTTCATCTGCAGAACCTAATTCGACAATTTTACCAAAATGCATTACTGCTATTCTGTCTGAAATATATTTCACCATTGAAAGGTCATGGGCAATAAATAAAAACGTAATATTGTGTTCTCTTTGCAACTTTAATAACAAATTAACGACCTGGGCTTGTATTGACACATCTAACGCTGATATTGGCTCATCTGCAATAATAAATTCTGGTTCTACTGCTAATGCACGTGCAATACCGATACGTTGTCTTTGACCGCCTGAGAATTCATGTGGATAACGATTGGCAT
Source organism: Staphylococcus sp. GDY8P67P (assembly GCF_017892545.1). Taxonomy (NCBI): domain Bacteria; kingdom Bacillati; phylum Bacillota; class Bacilli; order Caryophanales; family Staphylococcaceae; genus Staphylococcus; species Staphylococcus sp. GDY8P67P. The sequence continues at coordinate 115,661 of NZ_JAESLH010000019.1, read as the reverse complement.
GTTCTTTGCTAAGACCTACTGTTTCTAATAAATTGTAAACTCTTCTTTTTCGGTCTTTTGTCCCACTAGCTAGCTTATGAATATCTATCCCCTCTGCTACGATATCCATGACTTTTAACCTTGGGTTTAATGAAGCATACGGATCTTGGAAAATCATTTGCATCTTTTTATTAAACTTTAAAGAATCTTTACGGTTTTTTATTTTTTGAATATCGATACCTTCATAAAGTATTTCTCCATCAGTTATATCATTGAGTTTAATAATAGCTTTACCAGTTGTAGATTTTCCACAACCAGATTCACCAACTAATCCAAATGTTTCCCCTTTATAAATATCAAATGAAATATTTTCAACTGCACGCACTTCGTTACGCTTTCCTTCATTAAAATATTGTTTAACATTTTTCACTTGTAAAAGTATGTCTTTATTTTGCATCATCAAACGCCACCCTTTCTACTTGTTGCGGTTTATCGTAATTATTTGGCATCTTACGTAAACGTTTTTGTACCATTTCTGGTGGTTCAACATGAGGTGCACGCTCGTCAAGTAACCAAGATTTCACAAAATGTGTATCAGATATTTTGAACCATGGTGGCGGTGTTTTAAAATCCACATCTAATGCATATTGGCTACGTTCAGCAAATGCATCTCCTTTAGGCGGGTGTAATAAATCTGGTGGTGTACCTGGAATAGCTAATAATTCTGTTTCTGAACCAGTCGTTAAATCAGGCATCGATGATAATAGTCCCCAAGTATACGGGTGTTTAGGGTCATAAAATATTTCATCTACATCCCCTGTTTCAACCATTTGACCACCATACATAACAGCTACTCTGTCTGCTATATTAGCAACAACACCTAAATCATGAGTGATGAAAACGATTGAAGTACTTATTTTACTTTGTAACTCTCTCATCAATTCTAATATTTGAGCTTGCATCGTTACATCAAGTGCAGTAGTTGGCTCATCAGCAATTAATACTTTAGGCTCACATGCAAGTGCTGTCGCAATGACTATTCTCTGTCTTTGTCCCCCTGAAAATTGATGTGGATAGGCATTAAAACGTTTTTCAGCGTTTGGTAAACCGACAAGGTTTAATATTTCCAATGCTCTTTTTTTCGCATTTACTTTATTGTAATTTCTATGTTTCATTAGTGGTTCCATAACCTGCTTGCCTATTTTCATTGTAGGATTAAGCGAAGTCATCGGATCTTGAAAAATCATAGAAATATCTTTTCCTCGTAATTTAATTAACTCTTCTTCTGATTTTTGAGCTAAGTCTTCACCCAAGAAATTAATAACACCTTTTTTAATTCTCCCTGTATCACCTTGGAATAATTTCGTAATAGCTTTTGTTGTCACTGATTTCCCAGAACCTGATTCACCAACAATCGCTAGTGTTTCTCCTTTATCTAGAAAGAAATCCACGCCACGTACTGCTTGCACTTCCCCTGCGTCAATATCAAAGGAAACATGCAAATTGTTAACTTCTAATATTCTTTCTGACATAAAATGTTGCCCCCTTTTTATTTACGCATTTTCGGATCAAATGCATCACGTAATCCATCACTAAATAGATAGAAGAATAATATTAATAAACTTAAAATAATAGCCGGAATAAATAATTCATGTGGATGAATCAATAACATTGCGCGACCATCATTTACAAGTGAACCAAGTGATGTTCTTGGTGCTGGCACTCCAATACCAATAAAGCTTAGGAATGCTTCGAAGAAGATTGCATTCGGCACTGTAAACATAGATGTAACAACTATAACTCCTAGTGTGTTAGGTAATATGTGCTTAAATATTAATTTAAGTTTAGATGCACCTAATGTTTTTGAAGCTAATACAAATTCTTGGCCTTTTAATTTTAAGAATTCCCCTCTGACAACACGACTCATTCCAATCCAGCCTGTGATTGCCATCGCTAATATAATCGTCCATATAGATGGTTCAAAGATTAACACGAATAAAATAACAACAATCAATGTTGGTATAGACGCAACAATTTCAATAATACGTTGCATCACATTATCAAGTCGTCCTCCAAAAAATCCTGAAATCGCGCCATAAATAACCCCTATAAAAATATCGAGCAATGCTGCAACAACACCAATAAATAATGATACTTGTGCACCTTGCCAAGTACGTGACCATAAATCTCTACCTAATTGGTCTGTACCAAACCAGAAATTTTCTTTCACTCCAGCTTCTTCATAGGCATCTTTACCTTGAGCACCTTCACCATCAAATGGTAAAAATGAAATTTGATCTAGTACAGGTATTTTAGCTGGTAAGTTACGTCTTTCAACATCTTGTTCAGCATAGTCATGCGCACTAAATAATGGCCCAATTAACGCTAAAATAATGATAATAATTAACCCTATCATACCAACTACCGCTAATTTATTACGCTTTAATTGTGTCCATGCATCCTGCCAAAAGTTTTTACTTTCTCGCTGTATTTCAGGCTCTTTTTCAATATCATTGTTACTTCTAATAAAATCTGATGCTGGTATTGCTTCTGAGGTATGTGACATAACTGCATTTGAATAATCTTGATTTAAATTTTCATTTTTATTATCAGCCATTATTTTTTACCTCCTTGTACACGTATACGTGGATCAATAACACCATATAATATATCTACAAGGAAAATAGAAACTATAAATAGTGTACTGAATAAAATAGTTGTCGCCATAATTACTGGGAAATCGTTCGTGGTAATCGATCTTACGAATTGATCCCCTAACCCTGGCACACCAAAAATATTTTCAATTGTCAAAGTACCTGTTAATATACTCGCCAACATTGGCACAATAATTGTAATTACTGGAATCAAGGCATTTCTTAATGCGTGTCCAAATAATACTCTCATTGTTGAATTACCTTTGGCACGTGCAAGTAAAATATAATCTGAACTTAACACTTCTATCATTTCTGCTCTTATGTATCTTGCTACCGTCGCTAAAACTGCTGCTGATAGTGCTAAAGATGGTAACACTGCTGTTGAAATACCTTCCCAACCTGCTACTGGGAACCATTGCAATCTTACTGAAAATACATATTGTAATAAAACAGCTAAGACGAATGATGGTACCGATACTGCTATAACTGAAATTACTGTAGCTGTATAGTCAGCCCAGGTGTTTTGCCGGACTGCCGCAATGACCCCTAAAATCAGACCGAGTATGACACCAATCACCATCGCTGTTAAACCCATTTCTAAAGATGGTAATAACCTTGGTTTGATTAAATCCCAAACTGGCTGGTTATCATATTGGAATGAGTTACCAAAGTCCCCCGTAACAACATTCTTCAAATAACTCGCATACTGAACTGGTACTGGGTCATTCAAACCATATTTTTCATTTAGAATTTGCTTTTGTTCATCATTTAATTTTTCATCATTAAATGGTGAACCTGGCATAAGTTTCATCAAGAAAAAAGTAATGGTAATGATAATGAATAATGACAAAAACATATAACCCAATCGCTTTAAAACATATTTAAGCATATTGTATCCCCCTTTGAATCGAATTAAACATTCCCTTCACAATATTCAGAATATTTAATAACATTATACGTTTAGTTAAGATTTTAATCAATATTCTATTGCTTTACTTTATTAAAGAAATTAAAAATTAATTAATTTTAAACTTCTAATTAAATACTGTTGTTAACGAATTTATAGTAATTTTTATTCATTTTTTAGTTAACTTAAGTTACAATTAATTTAATTCTTTTTTGGGGGGCAACGACATGAAATATTTAAAACATCTCGTATTATTTTTACTTATTACACCTATAATTTCATTTATTTTATGGTTATTTTCAAACCATAATTGGATAAACTTTATTAATATTATATTCTATGTCTCTATCTTATTAGCAATATTCTCTTTTATCATTTTGGTTGTGCAGGAAGGCGTTTTAGATCCTACAAGCTTTGGTTTTAGAAGATTAAAATATCAATTGATGAGAAAGAAACATAGAAGCTCGCTTGAAGATGATACGTTTTTTAAGCCTACTAAACCTAAAAAAGATATTTATATTGTTTCATCTTGGGTGAAAATTGCTTTTCTTTGTAATCTCATTTATGTCATTATCTCTATTTTAATATCATTTGCTATATAAAAAGACTGGATTAGTAATTGTATTTAATAACAATAACTAATCCAGCCTTTTTTTCTGTTGATTATCAATATTGGGATTACAAAAAAGTGCATAATAAAGTAGGATAAAGCCCAACAAAACAATGACTGCCACGTAGATAGACATCATCCATGGTAATATAAATGCGCCAATAATAAGTCCTAGACGTGCTAAAATATTTCCGCCGTAAAATGAAACCATTGCAAATGTACTATACGTACTTCGTTTATCTTCAGGAATCATCAAGAATCGTTGTGCATTTTGTATAGGTGAATATATTAATTCCCCTAAAGTAGCCAAAATTGAAAATAAGCATAAAATCCAAAAAGATGTTGCAGACGTCAATACACTGTATCCTAATGTATACAAGACAATCCCAATCATAAATGCAATTCTAGTCGAAGTCGCTGCGACAATTCTGTTGACAGTAAATGTTAAAGTAGCGACAACTACTGTATTAATAATCATAATGACCGTAAACATTCTGACACCATCTATATAAAAACCTAAAATCGATAATGGTTCAAAAGCATCTTTCAACCTTACCACGACATAAGAATTTAAACTCAATTCAGCCATGATGACCATCATATAGCCCAAATTTAGCATCATATAATATTTATCTTTAACTACATCTCGATAGCTTTCAAAAAAATGTTTAAACTTAGTCGTAACGTCGCTTTTTTTACTAATAACTTGTTTAACATCATAATACTTCTCAAATAAGTACCAACTTACTAACATAGCGACAAAGAAAAGAATAAATAATAAATGTTTATGCCCCAAATATAATAATGCACCTAACGCCATACCGATGGCTGTACCGATATTAAACATCCAATAATTGAGTTGATATACATATGCCCTAACATCTTCATATATAGCATCCATAATAGCCGCTTCAAATATAGGTTCACTTGCAGCAAATAATAATTGAAAAACAAAAATAGCAATACAAAATATAACTAAACCAGTACCGTCCATAGTAACCGTAATACTTAGAATAATTAGGCAAATTGCATATAAAAAGTGAATATAATTCACCGTTTTCTTCCTATTATAATTATCACCTAAATATCCACCTAAAAAAGACACTATAAAACTCACTATAATATTTATAATTAAAAATGTCCCTGCAAAAACTGCGTTCACCTTGCTCGTTAAATAAAGTGCTATAAAAGGCATGATGGCTTGACTTGCTATAATCAAGATAAAATCTGCAATCATTCGTGTTTTCAAAGTTGTTGACAAAGTTGAAAAGCGTTTCATCTTGAATGCCTCCTTTTGAAGTGAATATAAAGCACATTATACACTAGGTGCACACTATAAATATACAATATATCAAATTTAATTATGTATTTTACTATTAAAATATATATTATTTAAAAATTAAAACTATCTTCAATCGATATCATCGCTTATTCATATCACTCCGTATCTGCTAAATAACCTTAGCCAAAATAAATAAGGCTGGACAAATGAATTGTCTCAGCCTTTTATCATTACATATGATTTAGTCGTTAAATTTTTTCAAAACAAGGACGGCATTATGGCCACCAAATCCTAAACTATTACTCATAGCGTAAGTAATATCTAAATCTTCAGCTTTATTTGGAACAATGTCTAAATCACACTCTGGGTCTGGAGATTCAGCATGGATGGTTGGCGCGATGCGGCCATCTCTAATAGATAAAGCAGAGAAAATGGCCTCTAAACCACCTGTTGCACCTAATAAGTGACCAGTCATTGATTTTGTAGAGCTAATTTTTAAGTTTTTAGCTGCTTCACCAAATGTATTTTTAATCGCTTGTATTTCAGTCAAATCGCCAACTGGCGTACTCGTACCATGAGCATTTAAATATTGAATATCTTGGGGCTCAATGCCTGCATCATCAATCGCTGCTTGCATCGCACGTGAGCCGCCTTCGCCTTCAGGTGCTGGAGCTGTAATATGATAAGCATCACCTGTTGAACCATAACCAACTACTTCAGCATAAATTTCTGCACCACGTGCTTTGGCTGACTCTAAAGATTCAAGTACAACAATACCTGCGCCTTCTCCCATTACAAAGCCATCGCGTCCTTCTTGGAATGGTCGACAAGCTGTTTCTTTATCTTCATTCGTTGTTAAAGCACGGCTTGCACTAAAGCCTGCGATTGCCATATGTGTAATTGGCGCTTCAGTACCACCTGTAACCATAGCATCGGCATCACCGCGTTGGATAATCTTGAAAGCTTCTCCAATTGAGTTTGTACCTGTAGCACATGCTGTAACCGTAGCACCATTCGGCCCTTTTGCACCTAAATCAATAGATACTTGGCCTGTAGCCATATCAGGAATTAACATCGGAACAAAGAAAGGACTGACACGTCTAGGGCCACGCTCTAGCAATTGGCTATGTGATAATTCAAATGTTTCCATGCCACCGATACCTGAGCCAATCCAAACACCAATTCTATTAGCTGTATCTTCATTAATATTTAGTTTTGCATCCTTAACCGCTTCTCTTGCAGCGACTACTGCATACTGTGTGAATCGATCCATACGACGCGCTTCTTTTTTATCTATATGATCTTCAATATCAAAGTCTTTTAATTCACCAGCTAAATGAACTTTATATGCTGATGTATCTATACGTGTTATTTCATCTATACCACTAACACCATTTAGTGCATTTTTCCATGAAGTTTTTGCATCATTACCGATTGGTGATAAAACACCCATACCAGTAATGACGACACGATGTTCCTTGCTCATATATTATCCTCCTATTTTCCCCATCTTATTGTTACAGCACCCCAAGTAAGACCGCCACCGAATCCTACTAGTACTAAAACATCATCATCTTTAATTTTACCATTTTCTAATTCTTGTGCGATACTTAATGGAATTGAAGCTGCAGAAGTATTACCAAATTTATCCACTGAGACGCTCATTTTTTCTTTAGGTATACCTAATCGTTCTCTTGCAGATTCCATAATTCTAATATTCGCTTGATGTGGCACAAACATATCGATATCGTTTGGTTCTAAATTTGCTTTTGCAACTGCATTATTAGAGGCTTCACCCATGATTCTAACAGCAAATTTAAACACTTCTCGTCCATTCATAAATATCTTACCATTTTCTGGATTTAAATATAAATATTCGCCTCCAGAACCGTCTGATCCAAGTTCATAACTTAAAATACCTCGGCCTTCAGACACTTCGCCGATAACGACTGCACCAGCACCATCACCAAATAAAATAGCGGTTGAACGGTCTGTGTAATCTGTGATTTTAGATAATTTATCTGCACCTACAACTAAAATATTTTTATAATCGCCTGATTGTACGAATTGTTTAGCGTTAATCATTGCATACATGAAACCACTACATGCAGCTAACTGATCCATAGAAGCAACCTTTCCGATACCAAGTCTGTCTTGTAATATGTTAGCCACAGTTGGAAATGGAAAATCTCCTGTAGATGTTGCAACAATAATCATATCTATGTCCGTTGGTTCAATACCAGCATCATTAATAGCTTTAACACTTGCTTGATAAGCTAAATCAGACGTCTCTTCATCTTCATCAGCCCATCTTCTTTCTTTAATACCTGTCATTTTCGAAATCCATTCATCTGAAGTTTCTAAAAACGATTCAAAATAGGCATTCTCTACTACTTTTTCAGGCGCATATGCGCCGAAACCTTTAATACCCACGTTCATGGTTGTACACCTTCTTAATAATTTTTTAATACCAGGTATTAATTTAACATAATACATAATTCCAATACAAGAACTTCACCTAGTATACTCATTAAAATCACATTTATTATTATAATTTATAGTGAAAATTAGTACAATTAAAATCTACACTTTATAACTTACTACTATACAAATATCACATTCTTATTTATAATAAATGTATATATATATTAAATTGGAGGCATTACATAATGAAATACCTCGCAGTGTTATTTTGGTCTATTGTCTTATTACAAATGGTAAATTTCGTGCTTAACAGTCTTTCAGGTGGGGGCGCACTTAATTTGATTACCCCTATTATTGGTGCTATTGTATTTACAATCATTGTCGTATTATTTGACTTGATTATTAAACCTTCAAAGCATGAAACGAAAGAACAACACTAATTATTTATCGCATACACATTTTTAAGAAGCGTTCGAAACGAAAATATCTCGAACGAATTTAAAAAGGCAATCTCTAAGTTTTCAATTTAGAGATTGCCTTTTTGCTATAGAAAATTTCTAAGATTTTAAATGTACTAACTTTTTAATTAATCCAACATTAATATAATAGTAGCCCATAAATGAATTTCTCCAAATCATTTATGGGCATATTTTAATAGCGATGATGCGCTAACATTATTTTCTATTTATTTCTTCTTATATCATTTCTGGTTTAATTTCTTCAAATGTTAAACCATCATCAGATAAATCTATTTTTATTAACGTACCTTCCGGTAGGTTTTCTCTAATCATTTTGCGTGCAAGTGGTGTTTCAATTTGTCTTTGAACAAATCTTTTAAGTGGTCTTGCACCAAATTGTGGTTCATATGCTTCTTCACCTAACCAAGTCTTAGCTTTGTCAGAAACTTCAATTGAAATACGTTGTTCCATCAGTCTAATGTTTAATTGTGTTAAAATTTTATCAACAATTAAACTCATATCATTTACAGATAATGGTTTAAATAATACGATATCATCCATACGATTAATGATTTCAGGTTTGAAGTATTGATTTAAACTATTCATAACTGCTTTTTCTGTTGATTCAGTTATTACACCTGTATCTTTTACATTTTCTAATAAAATTTGTGAACCTATATTACTCGTCATGATAATAATTGTATTTTTAAAGTCTACTTCTCGACCTTGTGAATCAGTTAAACGACCTTCTTCTAATATTTGAAGCAACACATTGAACACATCTGAATGTGCTTTTTCTATTTCGTCTAACAGAATGACTGAATAAGGATTTCGTCGTACTGATTCAGTCAGTTGACCGCCTTCTTCATGTCCAACATAACCTGGAGGCGCACCTATTAAACGTGAGACAGAATGTTTTTCCATATATTCACTCATATCAATACGAATCATATGTTTTTCTGAATCAAATAAAGTTGATGCTAAAGATTTCGCTAATTCTGTTTTACCCACACCAGTTGGGCCTAGGAATAAGAAGCTGCCAATGGGTCTGTTAGGATCTTTAATTCCAGCACGTGCTCTGACAACTGCGTCTGCAACCAAATCTACAGCCTTATCTTGTCCCACAACACGTTCATGAAGTATATCAGATAAGTTCAAGAGTTTTTCTCTTTCAGTTTCAACTAATTTTGATACTGGAATGCCTGTCCAAGAACTAACAATATCACCAATTTCTTCATCGGTAACAATTTCACGAATGATGCGGTCATTGTCTTCATTTTGTTCATTTTGGAAAGCATCTTCTAGTTCACGTAATTCTTTTTCTAATTGTGGAATTTTACCGTGCTGTAATTCCGCTGCTTTTTCTAAATTGTAGTTGTTTTCAGCATCTTCTAAAGCTTTTCGATTTTCATCTAATTCTGAACGTTTCTCTTGCAACTTAGCTATTTTTTCTTTTTCTTCTTCAACACGTGATTGAATAGAACTTTGTTTTTCTTTTTCGTTCGCTAGTTCTTCTTGTAGCTCTTGTAAACGCTGTTTACTAGCATTATCAGATTCATTTTTCAATGCCGACTCTTCAATTTCCAGCTGCATAACACGACGATTCACTTGATCTAATTCTGTTGGATTTGAGCCCATTTCAGTACGTATCGTCGCACATGCTTGGTCTACTAAATCTATTGCCTTATCCGGTAAGAATCGATCTGTAATATACCGATCTGATAATTCAGCTGCTGCTACTAATGCTTTATCTTGTATACGAACACCGTGATATACTTCGTAACGTTCTTTCAAACCACGTAAGATAGAAATTGTATCTTCTACATTAGGCTCAGATACATTTACTTTTTGGAAACGACGCTCTAAAGCTGAGTCTTTTTCAATATATTCTCTATATTCATTTAATGTAGTCGCACCAATACAATGTAGTTCACCACGAGCTAACATCGGTTTAAGCATATTACCTGCATCCATAGCCCCTTCAGTTTTACCAGCACCTACAAGCATATGAATTTCATCAATAAACAAAATAATTCTGCCGTCAGAGTCTTTGACTTCTTTAAGTACTGCTTTCAATCTTTCTTCGAATTCTCCTCGATATTTAGCTCCAGCCACAAGTGCACTTAAATCAAGTTCAAAAATTGTTTTATCTAACAATGATTCTGGCACATCTTTACGAACGATACGTTGCGCTAACCCTTCGACGATTGCTGTTTTACCTACACCTGGTTCACCAATCAAAACAGGATTATTTTTAGTTTTTCTACTTAATATACGGATTGAATTACGAATTTCTTCGTCTCGACCAATGACAGGGTCCATATTTCCTTGACGTACTTCTTCAACTAAGTCACGACCGTATTTTTCTAAAGCTTCATAATTTGCTTCTGGATTTTGTGATGTCACGTGATTGCCTCCTCTAACTTTTTTAATAATTTCTTCAATAACTTCTTTTTTATTTGCTACAAATTGTTTAGTCGTATCATCTATATCAATAGCAGCTAATACGATGTGTTCCATAGATATATATTCATCTTCATATTTTTTCATATAAGTTTCAGCTTTATTTAATAAATTGTTAGCATTTTGGCTTATATATTGGCCATATTGGACATTATCTCCTTGAACGGATGGATATTTTTTAAGCTTTTCTTTATATGATTGATCTAATTTATCAGTGTCTATATGCGCTCTATCAAAAATACTTTTAAATAAACTTTCACTTTCTGTTAATGCCGCTGATAATACAGCTTCAATTTCAATATTTTGATTTTCATTTATTTTAGCCAGTTCAATAGCATTTTGTAATGTACTTTGGACTGCATAGGTCATTTGATTGATATCCAAATTGATTCACCTCACCATTTAATGATTGATCAATAAAGTAAGTTTGACTTTGACTTTCTTTGACCTTATTTATATTATATTACGCTTCTCGGCAATAATCAACAATAAAGGGTTGGTTTTTCAATTATTTTTTATAAGTTTTGAACGCTTACTATATCATAACTTTTACCAGATACATATATGTTAAAACATCTAGATAAATAATATAAAGCTATTAAATTCTATAGCAATATTTATATTTTCAACAATAGGACATTCCTCATTACTTTAAAGCTATGTTAGCATTATTGTAAATATACAAGATTGGAGGTTATCTATATGAAAGATGTAATCAAAAAGCCAACGCCGCCGTTTAATAAACAGACAGCTTTAGAAAAAGTTAAATTGGCGGAAGATGCATGGAATACTAGAGATCCTGAAAAAGTATGTCTCGCTTATACACTTGATTCACAATGGAGAAATCGTAATGAGTTTTTTGAAGGTCGAGAAGCAATCAAATCTTTTTTATATAGAAAATGGAATAAAGAACTTCATTACAAATTGATGAAAGAATTATGGTGTTACACCGATAACCGTATTTCAGTTAGATTTGAGTATGAATGGTATGATGCTTCAACAACTCAATGGATGCGTACCCATGGTAATGAACATTGGGAATTTAATAGCCATGGACTCATGACTAGAAGGGATATGAGCGCAAACGATTACCCAATCAAGAAACAAGATAGAAAGTATTAATATCAACTATGCTAATTCATCAATGGTAAATATATGTCATTTAAAGTACATCTTCAAATGACAATTTTCTTTATAGATGTTCAAAAGCAAAGTAAACGCCAATTTTAACAAAAATTGGCGTTTACTTGTTAGTTAAGCTTCATTGATTTCATATTCCTCTAAGTTTTTAATTTATTTTGCATTGCTAGTTATATGTTTTAAAATTTCATCCGTCAATGCCTCTACACCTTTTGGTTCTAAATGAATACCGTCTGGTGCAAAGTATTCTGTATGATTTTCAGAGCGTTTGTACCAATCAACAAGCGTTACATTCTTGTGTGTGTTTGCAGCATCTGTCATCAATTTATTCACATGGCCTTCATAACTTCTCGGAACTCTCGTATTCACTAAATAAATTTGAGCATTCCCGAATTTATTGATTAACGTATCTAATTGTTCTTTACTAAAATCTCCATTTGTACCAAGCTCTAGTACAATTTTATCTGATTTTTTATTAAACGAATGATAATGTTTTTCTACAAGTGGAGCGACATCGTAAAGATTACGACCAACCTCACCATCGATTTGTGCATTAGGCACCCTTTTTTTAAAATTCTCACCAATATCAACCATCACTGAGTCACCAATGAGCAGTGGTTTAATATTTGTAAAAACTTCTGATTTGGAGGTTTTTTTAGCATTTGATTTACCAAAAAAGTTTACATCATCAATTGGTATAGGCCTCACTATTTGTTTATCAAATTCATTAGTCTTAAACGTAGTTTTTTTATCTGAAACCATATCTTTCCCTAATTTATCAAAGCTACCAGCTAAAACAAATAAACTTGGAATCATAAAAATTAATAAAATAGCTGTTCTCACTAATGGTATTTTTTTGTTTAATTTTATAGAAAGTGCTTTGAAACCTTTTTTTCTAAAAGGCGTTTCAATATAACGATACGATAATTCTGCTAAAATAATTGTCAATATGATATCTAATAAGTACACATAACTCGGTAATTGTCCATCAACATAATATGAATGTACAAAACTAATCACTGGAAAATGCCATAAATATAAGCTATAGGACCTTTTACCTATCATAACAAAAATAGAATTTCCTATGACTTTAGCAAAGTAACCTGATGGATGAACAACACTCATTATGACAAATAATGTCATTACAGATATTAAATAAAAACCACCATTATAAATCCAATCGCTATTATCATTAACTTTATAAAAAAGTAAAAGCAAGATAAAAATACCAAAAACACCAATACCATCTATGATATGCGTTAATGTCTTTTTCGGATGTTTTTTCAACTTGAACGGAGGCCATAAAAACGCTAATATGACGCCTAATAACATAGTTTGAAGTCTTGTATCTGTACCAAAATAAACTCGAGAATGAGACATATGTGGTTGTGAAATGCTTATCATCACTAGTAAAGAAATTAACGAAATAATCCAAAATATCAAAACAACATTACGATATTTTTTAAAAGCTAATAAAAGGAATATAAAAAGAATTGGAAAAACTATGTAAAATTGCTCTTCAATTGCTAAAGACCACAAATGTTTTAATGGCATGAAAGCAAATTGTTCAAAATAATTGACATCTGTAGCGATGTACCACCAATTTGAAAAGTAAAAAATTGCTGCTATTGCATCTTTTTTAATATTAATAATTTCGTCTGGTTTTAATACCAGTGTTACCACAATGACAACAAATACTAAAGTTAATACTGCAGGTATCAATCTTTTAAAACGTCTTATCCAAAAGTTTTTTAAATTAATTATCCCTGTTTCTTCATATTCATTTAACAGTAAACTAGTAATTAAATATCCCGAAATAACAAAAAATGTATCAACACCTAAAAACCCACCGGTTAACCATTGCTTATTTAGATGGTAAATAATAATACCAATCACTGCAATTGCCCTTAAACCATCTAAACCTGGCATGTATCGCGTGCTACGTTTCACACGACAATTTTCAAGATTATTGTTCATTTTCCCACAAACTTTCCTAAAATTACATAAACATCTATTTTATTCACCTAGACATTGTAATACTAATGTAATACAACTGCAATTATTTTAATGAATTGAGCGATAGAAATAAATAATTTTAAAATAGCCTGACACAAAGTGGGTATATGTTGTTTAAATAAAAAAACTAGCTTAAGTTAGCAATACGTATCTCATCGCATTGTTACTTAAACTAGTTCTCTAATCTATATATTAACCTATGCCTAGCGCTATTTTTGCATAGCGTGACATCATTTCTTTACTCCATGGTGGACTCCAAACAATATTTACTTCTGTATCTGAAATCTCTGGAATTTCTGCTAAGACCATTTTTACTTGGTTCATAATTTGCGGTCCAAGCGGACAACCCATAGAAGTTAACGTCATTTCCACTGTACATAAACCTTCATCATCAACATCTACGTTATATACTAAACCTAAGTTTACAATATCGATTCCTAACTCAGGGTCTATGACCATCTCTAAAGCATTTAGTATGCTATCTTTTAATCCTTCGTCCATACTTTTCACCTCTTCGTATTTAATCATACTAACAATATATCAAATATCTTACAAAACGCCAATAAAATGCTATGATGTTCATACATCATTTATTAAATTCAAAGGAGATTTACATGAGTTCTTATTTAATTTGTTTAGACTTAGACGGAACACTATTAAACGATGACAAGAAAATTACACCTTATACAAAAAAGGTTTTAACTACATTGCAAAAGCAAGGACACAAACTAATGATAGCAACAGGCAGACCATACAGAGCCAGTCAAATTTATTACCATGAACTAAATATGGATACTCCTGTAGTTAACTTTAATGGTGCATTCGTTCACCATCCAAAAGATGATCATTTCCAAAATAAACATGAAGTACTGGATTTAGACTTATCACATGAGATCATTCAGTCACTGAACAACTTTGGTGTCTCCAATATTATTGCTGAAGTAAAAGATTATGTTTTTTTAAATAATTTTGACCAAAAATTATTCGATGGTTTTTCAATGGGAAATCCTAAAATTGAAACTGGTGACTTACTTTACTCCTTAAATGAATCGCCTACTTCCATTTTAGTTGAAGCTGAAGAATTTATGATTCCTAGAATCAAACAAATGCTAACCCGTTTCTATGCAGAAAATATTGAACACCGAAGATGGGGCTCACCTTTCCCAGTAATCGAAATCGTAAAACAAGGAATTAGTAAAGCTAGAGGCATAGATTATGTGAAAACTTATTTAGATGTAGACAGAAACCATATTATTGCATTCGGCGATGAAGATAATGACTTAGAAATGATAAAATATGCCAAACATGGTATTGCTATGGGAAATGGTTTAGATGAACTAAAACATGTAGCCAATCATGTGACTTATTCAAATAATGAAGATGGCATTGGTCGCTATTTAAACGATTTCTTTCATTTAAATATATCGTATGAAACAGTAGTAGAATCACATATTTAAACACTAAATTTATAGGGGGCAATATACTATGAATAAAATTGTAGTGGTGGGTGCTGTTGCTGGAGGTGCAACCGTTGCTAGCCAAATCAGAAGACTAGACCATGAGAGTGAAATAACTGTTTTTGAAAAAGATAGAGATATGAGTTTTGCTAACTGTGCACTTCCTTATTATTTAGGAAATGTCGTAGATTCAAGAGACAAAGTATTAGAAGCTACACCCGAGTCTTTCTATGATTCTAAAAAAATTGTTGTTAAACCTTATCACGAGGTAACTGCAATTAATGACAAAGCGCAAACAATTACTGTTTATAACAAGCGTGACAATACAACGTTTGAAGAAGATTATGACACTTTAATTTTAAGTCCAGGGTGCAGTGCAAATACTTTAAACTTAAACAGTGATATCAGCTTTACATTAAGAAATATGGAAGATACTGATGCCATTGAAAAATTTATAGAACACCAAAACGTTAAAACTGCCCTTGTCGTTGGTGCAGGATATATAGGTTTAGAAATATTAGACAATTTACACCATAGAGGTATCGAAAGCACATTGATACACCGTTCAACTCATGTGAACAAGTTAATGGATAGCGATATGAATCAACCCATTTTTGATGAAATGGAAGCGAGAGATATCAATTATCGTTTAAATGAAGAAATTCAATCAGTGGATGGTAATACAGTTCATTTCAAATCTGGTAAAGTTGAAAACTATGATTTGATTATTGAAGGGGTTGGAGTAAAACCTAATTCCGAATTTATTCAATCATCAAATGTAAGTTTAGACAGTAAGGGTTATATTCCAGTAAACGATCAGTTCCAAACTAACATTGAAAACATTTATGCTTTAGGTGATATTATTACTTCACATTATCGTCATGTGGACTTAAATGCACACGTACCATTAGCATGGGGTGCTCATAGAGCAGCGAGTATTATAGCAGAACAACTAGCTGGTAATGCATCTATACACTTTAAAGGTTACTTGGGTGCAAATATTGTAAAATTCTTTGATTATACGTTTGCCAGCGTTGGCGTAACACCACAAGAATTAGATAACTTTGATTACGAAATGGTAGAAGCTAACCAAGGAGAACACGCGGGCTATTACCCAGGAAATACTAAGTTACATTTACGTGTTTATTTCGATAAATCAAGCAGACGCATTATTCGAGCTGCCGCAGTAGGAAAAAATGGTGCAGATAAACGTATAGATGTTTTATCTATGGCAATGTTGCATAAGTTGACAATAGATGAACTTACTGAGTTCGAAGTTTCCTATGCCCCACCTTATAGTCGACCAAAAGATATCATCAATATGATTGGTTATAAAGCGCGCAACAAATAATTTCAGCTAATTTAATACGTGAAAATAAAAAGCGGAGACAGCTTAATGTCTCCGCTTTTTATATTACATACCAAACATTTGTGTGATTGGGCCTTGCGGTAAAATAACCCCAATAATGATAGTGATTATAATAACTGCAATTGTGCTCCACATCATACCATGACTTGCTTGTCCTTTTTTTCGTTTTGTAACTGTAACTTCCATTAATGCTACGACAGCCACACCACAAATCATTTTCAATGTTAATAACATGTGCCCGCCTGAATTTCCATCACCAAATGCTTGAATCCAAATCCAGAATCCTGAAATTAAGACTAAAACCATGAATAACCTTAATAACATATGAATTGGTTTAAAATAAGGTGTCGCACCTTGTTTTTCTGAGAAATTAAAATAAGCAGCGAAAAACAAGATAATTAGCAATACCCAACTTGCAATATGCATATGTAACATATTTAATACCCCCCACACTATTTTTACTTTATAAAAAATATCAATACATTGTTACTTTTAATTATAAAATTAAAAGCGTACTTTTTTTAATCATACTGAAAAAGTAAATATTTTTCAAAAAAAGTTCTGCACTTCACATTTTATCTTCATTTTCAATTTATAGCAACATCATTACTTTGTATCAAAAAAATTAGGCTAACTTATTATAATTAGCCTAATTCGTTTATAATTATTTTTCTGCTATGACATTTGTTAAAGTACCAATATTATCAATCGTTACTTTTACTTCATCACCTGGTTGTAAAAATTTAGGCGGTGTCATACCTGCCCCCACACCAGCTGGTGTACCAGTAGCAATAATATCACCAGGATGTAATGCTACATATTTCGAAATCTCTTCAATCAATTCATCGATTTTAAGAATCATTTCTCCTGTATTACCATCTTGACGAATTTCATTGTTTACTTTAGTTACAATATTTACATCTTCAGGTGTAGGTAATTCATCTTTAGTTACTATATATGGACCAACTGGGCAACCACCAGTTAAACTTTTAGATAAGAATGCTTGATCCTGTTCATTTTGGGCTTTGCGGTCAGTGATATCATTAATGATTGTATAGCCATATACATAGTCAAGTGCTAAAGCTTTAGGAATTTTCTCACCAGATTTACCTATCACAATACCTAGCTCACCTTCATAATCTAACTGATCTGTAATATCTTTATGATTTGGTATTACGCTATTATCACCAGTTAACGATGAAGCTGCTTTTGTGAAGACGTATAAACGCTGTACCTCATGATTTAATTCACTAGCATGGTCTTGATAATTACGTCCAAAAGCAATCACATTATTTGTTGGCGTGACCGGTGGCAAAAATTCAATATCTGCAAATGCGACTTTATATTCTTCACCTCTACCACTATCTTCTGCCGCTACGACTGCTTTACGAACCTGTTCTTGGAAATCTAATATTTGATTTTGTTGAAGACCATTCAATAATGTCTTAGGATGAAAGTCCCCTTCCGCAAAATCTGCAAAGACTTTTTTCAAGTCCCAAGCAGCTTCTTCTCTTTTAACTTTCACACCATAAGATGTCTGTTCATTATGTCTGAATGATAGAAATTTCATTCAATATCAGCTCCTCATCTTTATCTTATTACATATTATAACTATATTTAGTAACAAATCACAAATAAATACCCATTATTTTCAAAAAATTCAATAAACATAGACATGATATTGTATCGTTATTTTAAATAAGTCACTTTACGCCACAACCATTCAATAGGGCCGTACCTATAAAATTTCAGATACACATAGCAGAAAATTAGTTGTAAGCTATAAACAACCAACACGATTAAATAAGATTCATACAGTGGTAACTTATTATATAAACCTAAACCTACATAAATAAATGTAAAAATAAAACTTTGCATTAAGTATACTGTTAGACTCAACTTACCTGGGTATTTAAAGATATTTACGGTTTTGGAAAACTGCTTAAATCGGCAACAATAGATAAATAATAATATGTAGCCAAATGCTACAAGTGGCCCACCAATCATAGCACTGTTGATTGCAAAAGCTTGATTTCCAATGTCCACTACATATGGCATTTTAAAAGCGTATCCAACAATTAACATAAGGCATGCATATAAAACGTGACGATAACGATTTTGTGCGAATTGTACCTTTTCAACCAAGTTGTATTTTTGTGCTGCCATTCCTAAAAACACATACGGTAAAAATTCAAAATATGCAGAAAAAGTTATTGTATCTATAATATTATAGGTGTTTTCTACAACATTTACTTTTAAATAGTTAAAATATTCGCCACTTTGCTTTAGATTGACGATTTCAGAAACATTAAATCCGCTTATATTAATAGTACTATATGGATCATCTAAGTATGTTACTAAAAAAGTAGGTAAAATTAAGATAAATACTTTTATTGCATATAAAATAACACCTATTTTAAAGAGATTCTTGCTACTTTTTTTAATACATAATACTGCAATCATCCCTGTAAATGCATAACTGAACAAAATATCTCCTGAAAATAGTAAAAAACCGTGTAATGCACCTAATATTAATAAAAAAGTTAATCTTCTATAAATAAAGGGATAATATTTCATCGCTCTTCTCTGACTATGTTTGTACATAATGGCTAAACCATAACCAAATAAAAAGGTGAAAATAGGATAAAAAGAACTGATTACAAACAGTGTAATAACTCTTAATATACTTTGATCTATCCCTTTCACTAAATCCGGTAAAAATGATTCCTCATATGGCATACTAAATGTCAATATATTCATCAATACAATACCTAACAAACTGAATCCACGTAAAGCATCCAGTTCGAATATTCTCTGCTGTGTCGACACTGTTTAGCACTCCTTTATCAAAGCATTATTTAATCGATTTATCATCTATTGAAAGCTGACCAAATTTAAAGAAGTATAAATAACCTTTAACAGGTTCGCCAAGTATGGTCTGTAAGGTATTTCTATAGTATTCCATTTGTATTTTATAACGCGCACGCAATTGATTTCCAACTTCTTCATCTGACATATGCAAGCGTCTATTAAATGCATCTGTTTTATAATCAACAAAGTAATATTGCTGATCTTTAATAAAAATCAAATCAATCATCCCTTGAATGATTGATGCGTCTGTTTCTACATCTTTCAACTGGTCTACTTTTGCTTGATTCACAACGAAAGGTAATTCACGATAAATATAATCACTTTGAGCAATCGTAAGATACAAGTCACTCTCAACAAATTTATAAATATCATCAAATTGAATATCAGCTTTTGCATCTTTAGGTATGATCGCTTTAACTATTAATTGGTCAACAAATATTCCAATTTCTTCTGCTGTCAGCCTTTCTTCTTTAAATGGTAAATGCTGCATTACCGTATGCATTAATGTCCCTATTTCATTTGCTTTTCTCTTTGTTTGTTGACTTAAGAAAGCTGGTCTTTCATATGAAGTTGTGCCAATACGATACTGACGAACTCTATCATAATTTGTATCCGCTTGTTCTGTTTCTAATTGTCGTTTTAATTCAGAAACGGACTGTTTTGAAGGTTTCATCATAGCTTCTTGATATGGATAGACGTAACTTAATTGCTGATGTATTTGCGTTTTTAATGTGTCATTGCCACTATTTATATACTCAATATCACTAACTGTACGCTGTTCACTATCTGAAATAACTTGTTCTGAAGCAATGTCTTCATAAAATTCTGTAGTCAAATTCACATAAGGTTGCATCGTTGAATCAATATCTTCTATTGATTGCTCAAAACGCATCTCTCTTGGTAAAGATGATGATTGATATTTTGCTAATATTGGGTATATCATATCAATCGGTCTTTGGGCTGTAATCCGATAACTGACTGGTAAATGTGTTTCCGAAACAGAAACCTGCTCTAATTGTGTTAATTCTTTCTCATCTTTAACACGGCCAATCAAAAATAATTGTTCCTTAGCACGTGTCAACGCCACATAAATTAATCTCATCTCTTCTGAGACCATTTCTTTTTCCGCGATTGCTTTCAAAGTGACTGATGATAATGAAGGATAAGCTAAATTTGATTCTACATCATAATACGTCATTCCAAGTCCATAATTTTGATTTAAAATCACAGGTTTATGTAAGTCATCTCTTCTAAACTTACGCGATAAGCCAGAGTAAATAACAAATGGAAATTCCAGCCCCTTACTGCTATGGATTGTCATCATTCTCACAACATCATCATTAGGACCTATGATGTTTTCTTCACCGAAATCTTTTCCTCGCTCCATAAGTTCATCAATAAATCGAATAAATTGATATAGACCACGAAAACTAGAATTTTCAAATTCTACTGCTTTATTAAACAAACCATATAAATTCGCACGTCGACCTTTGCCACCAATAAGACCACTAAAATATTGTATAACATAGTGATCATTGTAAAATTTATCAATCAGTTGATATACAGGATGATTTTGACTGTACGATTGATACATAGCTATATCTTTTAAAAATACTTCTAATTTTTTGACCAATTTCTTATTTGCCACGTCATTTTCCATATAATGTTGGATAGATTGATAAAAATAATCATCATGAGGACTAAATACTCTAATGTTTGATAATTCATCTTCTGTAAATTGGTAAATAACTGAACGCATTAAACCGACTAAATAAATATCTTGTAGTGGGTTGTCGATCGTTCTTAAAAAAGACAATATCAGTTGCACTTCTGTTTGTTCAAAATAACCTTCTTTACTATTAACATGGAACGGAATATTATGATCCTTAAATGCTTGTTGTATTTTTCGTGCTTGCCCATATGATCTCTCTAAAATAACAATGTCCTTGTAGTTAGGCTTTCGATATTGTTGGGCTTTAATATCAAAGATTTCACGTGTATTCATTATTTTTTCAACTTGTTGTACAATATATTCTGCTTCTTGTTCAGAACCATTTAACTCAGAAGATGCATCTTCTACTAGCATATTTAAATTCACATCATATGGCTTGTTGTCAAAGGGAGCTCCATAATATAACTGTGCTGCATCATCATAGTTAATCTCTCCTACAGATTCATCCATCATATGTTTAAATAAATAATTAGTTGTCGTTAACACTTCTAATCTTGAACGGAAATTTTGTGATAAATCTATACGTAAGCCATATGATGAGCCATCTACAGTAAAACGATTATACTTTTCGATAAACAAACTAGGATCTGCTTGTCTAAATTTATAAATCGACTGTTTGACGTCCCCTACCATGAATAAGTTGCCATCATGTTCCTCACCACGTTTAATACATGACAAAATCTTTTCTTGTACTCTGTTTGTGTCTTGATATTCATCTACTAATATTTCTTCAAACTGATCACGATAAGATTGTGCAATCATTGAAGGTGAACCATCATCATTTGTTAAAATTTTCAAAGCAAAATGTTCATAATCCGAGAAATCTAAAATATTTCGACTGCGCTTTTTTTGATTAAAAAGTTCTATGACATCTTTTGTAATAAGGCTAAGATAAGATACTCTAGGCGCTAAACGTTGCATATCTTCTTTTAGATTTTCTGAAGACCTTGAAAAATAATCATTCTTAACTTTTGACACTAATTTTTTATAATTATCATAATATGCTTTACCATCATCATAAGCATCTATCATCATTTCGTTTGCTTCTTTAATTTTTTTATCTTTTCGAGGAAATGTTTTTTCAAATTCGTGTTGTACGATTGCTTCATGATTGATATGGCCATTTTCCATAGCTTTGTTTAAGAATTGTTGTTCTTTTTCAATAACTGCAATTTGTTTATCGACTTGTTCCAGCATCATAAATAAATCATAACTTTTATTTAATGACTCTAAGGCAGACCTCATAAATATCATGGCCAACTCATTAAGTAATTTTAATAACGCTTCCTGTTGCACTACATCTTTATATGGTGTTGCAAGACCGCTTAACCAATTCAAAGGATTGGGGTTAGCAACACTAAAGAAATACATTTTTTTTACAATATCTCTGAGTTGTTCATCATTCCTATCTGAGGACAACTGTTCAGTTAAATCAACAAAATGCGGGTCTAAGATGTCATAATGTTGTTCTAAAACCTCATCTATGGTTTGTTCCAGTAATAAAATATTTTCCGCTTCACCACTTGTTTTAAAGTTTGGATCAATATCCAATACATCGTAATGTTGCTGAATTAACTTTAAACAAAAACTGTGTAGTGTAGAAATTTGAGCTTGGTGAATTTTGATGCGCTGATTCTTTAAATGCGTATTATCAGGTGATTCAATAAATGCTTCTTGTATTCGTTGATCTACACGTTGCTTCATCTCTCTTGCACTTGCATTAGTAAACGTTACGACTAATAAACGATCTACATCGACCTTATCTCTAAGAATGCGTTGAATGATGCGTTCTACTAAAACCGCTGTTTTACCAGAACCTGCAGCTGCTGCTACAAGTATGTCTTGATCCTTTGCAAAGATACTTTTCCACTGATTATCGGTCCATCTTGTGCCAGCTGGTTTTACAGGAATCTCACTGATCATTCTTCTTCCTCACTTTCTAACTCCATATTTTGTACTGCTTCAATTGGGTTGATTGTTTCGTCTACGGTTCTATAGCGTTTACTGTCAATCATGCCATCAACATGACAGACTGGTTTATAGTTACAGAAATCACATGGCAGTGTTTGATTATATTTCATTGGCGCTACTTCTGTGTGACCATCCATAATATTAGATGCTGTTTCTATAAAATTTTGCTTATTATGTTGAATTAATTTATAAATCGTCTTTTCGTCCGCGACCTTACTATTAGATTTAATGCCTCCATCTTTTTTTAAACCTAAAGGTACAATATCTGAATTATAGCTAGGTTCTATTCGAGTATCAAAAGCATCCAATACTGCTTCGTCACTATTTAATAAGCCACTTAATTTAAAGGATTGAATAAATTCTAAATCCCTTTTCGTTTCATTTAATTCATTCCACGCAAGTTTAATACGTGGTTCATGGACATGAAAGTACAATAACCCACCCGGCTTAGTCATATTGGTTAGGCCGAGCCTTGCTTTATTTTGTAATACAATATCCATATAAGTCATCATTTGCATTTGCATGCCATAATATACTTTTGTTAAATCTAAGGTCCCACTATATTTTGATGATTTATAATCAATAATATTCACAAAACTTTCATTTCCATGGTTATACGTATCTATCCTGTCAATTTGTCCTCGAATGTTGATAGGAACCCCTTGTTTAGTTTGTAAAGGCTGCGCATACAGTTCTTGATTGTCCCTAGGTTTTTTTCTAAAACTGGCTTCAAAGCGTTGCGGTGTGAATTTACTATAACTACCTTGATATTTTAACGCCGTTAAAGTTGTTTCTACTATTGAACCGATACGCTGTGACAAATAGCGATAATAAGCTGTTGAATTTAATAGATTAAATTGTATCTCTGGTAGGATTTCAGATAACGCGTCACTCGTCAATTTGTGAATTTGCTTGATGTTTAAATTCTTAAAGTCGCCATTAATTTTTTCAGAGATAAATTTTAATACTTGATGGAATATATCACCTAAATCAAAGTTTTCTAGTTTATATTTTGTTCGTTCATTAAGTCGTAAACCATGTGAAGCAAAATGCTTAAATGGACATGATTGATACCCTTCAAAACGTGATACACTAGCATTTATAGTCGTACCATATAAATCTTTTGATAAAGATTCACTTAATTGAACAGTTTTATTATCGTAAGTGAGTGCTGATAACAAATAAGTAAGCCCTTCATTTAACTGCTCATCATCCCTCATAACTTGGTATGTATCTAACCACGTATCTGCGACGATTTCTTCATCAAGCCAAGCTTTAAGTGATTCAAATAATGCAATTTTTGTTTGATGTGGATGTTCCATTAATGTTAGCGGATTTGCTTGATGTTGACGATGGATGTTTTGTACTTCAAGATCTGTAAACAATTGCTGAATTTGACCTAAAAATGGGCTCGCTTCTTTTTCATCCCCATTTGATCCCATTAAGGAATATGAAAATGTCACCTCTGAACGCCCTCGTGTCATAGCAATATAGCAAACAAATGCTTCATCCATTTGTAATATATCTGATGTTGGACTTAATTCGATATCAGCTTGTTCTTCAAAATATTTTTTCTCCTCATCTGTTATTAAGCCTGAAGCATTCACAGTCTGTGGTAAAATGCCATCATTGACCCCAACTAAATACACATGTTCTTTATTATCAACTTTTGCTAGGTCCATTGTACCAATGCTAACTTGATCAAGCGTTTGGGGAATCATTACAAATTCCAATTGATCCAAACCAATATCTAATAACTCTAAAAATCTACTTTTTGTTAAATTTTGAGTTCCAAAAACCGTAACTAAATCATCTAATATTTGAATAAATCCATGCCATATTTGATCAATTTCTTCTGATTTACGGTGTTCGCCTTCAGCGTCTAACGTATCACGTTCTGTCATTAACTGACTGGGCAAATCGAACGATTCAATAGCTTCGTAAAACGCTGTTGCAAAATCAACAGCTGTGGTTGCATCAGCCATTTGATTTTCAAAGCGCATAATTTTATCTATCACATCTGTTTTTAACTGAATAACCCTTTCAAATGTTTCACGTTCTTCTTCTGTTAATGGTTGTCGTTTTAAACCCATTTTCCTAAATTGTTCAACTTGGAAATATTTATCATCTATCCAACGTTTTCCATATATACCACGTTCTAATACAAAATTTTCTAAAATATCAATTAAGTACTGGCTGTCTTTAAATTTTTTAGTTAAAATATTCGTTTTAAACAAACGCATTAGAGGCTCAAAGTTCCAATTTGTCTGAAGCACTTCAATTAACGAGCGAAACATTTCCATTATAGGATGATGAGTCATAGAAGCCTTGACGTCAATGTTATAAGGTATATCGTATTGTGGTAATATCGATTCCATTAAGTAGGCATATGATTCATCTCTATATAAAATAGCAATATCTTGAAAACGTCTACCTAATTCACGGTTTTCTTTTAAAATCCGTCTAGCAACTTCATTTATTTCTTCTCGCATCACTGATGATTCTAGGATAGAGATATGACCTGTTGATGTAATAGGTTCAAATTGCAATGCATTAAAGTTTTTCTCTAAATGCGATAAGTCATTATGAATAAATCTTTGTTGTTGATAAAATGGTTTAACATTTAAATGAATATTCAAATCATTTGCGATGGTTTGCATTTGTGTTAATGATTCTGACGGCTTTCTAAATAAACTAAAAACATCTTTATCTCCATCTGTAGTTAAAGCAACCGTAACTTGCTTGGTATGCTGAACTAATGAACGAATGATTTGATATTCAATTGTAGAAAAGTTATGAAATCCATCAATGTAAATCTCAGCACGTTGCAACCAATCGGATTGGTTCATCACCTCAATAAATCGCTGCAAACTATCCTCAGTAGAAACATACTCGCCACGAATCCTATCTTCTAAATGTTTATATATTAACGCGATGTCTTCTAATTTGTGTTTAGTCCTCGTTTGTAAGTGGTTGTTTGCTATATAATCTTCAATATGTTGTGGAGAAACTGCATATTTTTTAAAATCTTGAATTTGCTCATATAATTTTTCACTAAAGCCATAGTATTTTACTTGAGATTGATATAATTTCAATTCTGACTGATGTTGTTGAATAATGTCATAAATCATCATTTCAGTACCAACTTTGGATAACTGTTGTTCTGTTAATCCACCAACTTCTTGAAAAACACGGTGACTTAAACGTTCAAAATGGAGCACTTCCGTTCTCAAACTGCCATATAATGATGGATCTTTTACAAAAGCTTGCTCTAACTGAAACGTGTTTTGGGTAGGTGCGATTAAGATAATAGGATCACCTAATGGATTTTGTTTCATTTTAGTTTTTATTTCTTCTATTACACTGTGCGATTTACCAGTGCCAGCTCTCCCAATATAAGCATTAAATTCCATTGCGTGCAACAACTCCTTTGATTCATATTTTAACATATTAGGCATTACACTTTGTTTAATAGTCTATGTGATTTACCTACATTTAAGTTCATAAATGAATGATATACTGTGTAAGTTTAATATTTGAAAGGTGTCATTCAAAAGGTTCAAAAAGCACAAATTGAACAACATTAATATATAGAAAAACCTGAGACATTTTTATGTCTCAGGAAGTATACACATATGCTATCTATTCATAACTAACATCTGGGTTAAATCCAAATGTCATTTTATTTAACGGCCAATATCTAAATGAAACTTTACCTACTACCTTATCTTCATCAATCAAACCAAATGAGCGGCTATCCTTACTCACTTCTCGATTATCGCCTAATACTAACAATTTCCCTTTTGGAATTTTGTTTTTTCCATCAACCTGATTGATTTCTTTTGTTTTATAAGTACCTGTAATATATTCACCTAGTTTGTGTTTTTCATTGTAATCTAAATAAGGCTCATCAACTTTTTTACCATTAACATATAATTGATCTTTTTTATATTCGATGTTATCTCCGGATGTACCAATAATACGTTTCACATAATCTTGTTCCTTATTAGCGTGGAATACAATGACATTTCCCTTTTCTAAATGTCCTAGTTTTTGACCAATCATATTTACAACTACGCGTTCACCATCTTTTAAGGTTGGGTCCATAGAATCCCCTTTGACTGTGTATGATTTTGCAACAAAATTTGTAATCAATAGGACTAACGCTACTGCGACAGCAATTGACACAATCCATTCTAGTATTTCTTTTTTCACTTTTTACACCTCGTCTATTTATTTAAAGTTTACTGTGAAGTTGCTTAAAGGGTAATACCTTAAACTTACATCACCAATAATGTCTTCTTGTTGAACAAAACCCTCTGTTCTTGAATCGTTTTTTAGTTCTCGATTATCATTCAGTACAAAGTATTCGCCTGGTGGAATTATATCTCCTTCAGAGCCTTTAATATTTCTGAGGGATAGATCTTTCATACTTGACTCAGTATACATTTCATCTACTTGTCTGTCATCTCTATACAACTGATTATTTTTAAAGGTTATAGATTGGCCAGGCTTCCCGATAATTCTACCAATATGTACATCGTCACCTTTATGGTACATGATGATATCGTTAAGCTTTAGCATATTAAAAGTCGTTTTGATTTTATTAACAATCACACGATCATTTTGTTTCAACGTTGGCGTCATACTTTTATCTTGTATGACTGCTCCTGTAATAATAAAAGTCTGAATCAATATTACAATAATAATCGCAAATATTATAGAAATCAAATGTTTTACTACCTTACTCAAATTGTCACTCCTCTGGAGAATGCATAAAATATCGTTCAAGTTTTCTACCTATAAACCAAACGACAATAATAACAATAATGATGATGACCAACCTTAAAGGCTGTGTAAATAACGTCGTAATATCATTGCCTAACCATCCAATCAAACCAATCATTATCAATTTCGAACTGAACAATACTACCAGATAAACGTGTGCTCTGATATGCGACAAGCTTACGACCAAGTTTACTAATGCACTTGGGGTAAAGGGGAAACATAATAGAATGAAAATAGGAATAACGCCTTTTCTATCTATAAAATGTATTAACCTTTGAACCGAGGTGCGTTGTTGTAATTTTTTCATATAACGTGTATGGTTCAATTTGCGAAAACCTAAAAATACAAGATAACTTCCTAAAACAGTACCCAACCATGCTAATAATGTACCCATCAAAAATCCAAATGCATTCACATTCACAATCACAAATACAATAATAGGTAGTACTGGGATAAATGCTTCAATAAAAGGCAATAAAAATCCTACGATATAACCTAAACTACCAAATAAATCAAACCAATACTGCACTTGTTCTTGAGTCATTTCATCAATCCCTACCAATGTTAGTCAACGATTATTATAATTGTATTATAGCGATTTTAAAACAATTATGTATACTTTTGTGTAAATATCAGTCTCAAGTACCAAAACAGTAAATGACATTACACACAAATGATAAGTTTTTTTATAAAATAGCACATAAAAAAATTTCCGCATTTTCAATGCGGAAATCATTTTCTCAGTCACTTATTAATCTAATGCACAGATAAAATTATAGACGTTTTTCTAATGCTTCTTTTTTATCTTCAAAACCTGGTTTACCTAATAATGCGAACATATTTTGTTTATATGCTTCTACACCAGGCTGGTTAAACGGATTTACACCAAGTTGATAGCCACTCATTGCGCAAGCCATTTCAAAGAAATAAACGAGATAACCAAATGTTTCTTCATCTAATTGTGGAACGTTGATCACTACATTTGGCACGCCACCATCAGTATGTGCTAATAAAGTACCTTCAAAGGCTTTAGTGTTCACTTCATCAATTGTTTTACCTGCTAAATAGTTTAAACCATCTAAATTGTCATTATCTTCTTCAATTGTAATATTATGCTTTGGTGTATTTACTTTGACAACAGTTTCAAATAAGAAACGACGACCTTCTTGTACATATTGTCCAAGTGAATGTAAATCAGTTGTATAATTTGCACTGGATGGATAGATGCCTTTGTAATCTTTACCTTCTGATTCACCAAATAATTGTTTCCACCACTCGTTAAAATATTGCATTGAAGGTTCATAATTGATTAACATTTCAGTGTCATAACCTTTAGCATATAAAATGTTACGGATACTAGCATATTGATATGCAATATTATCTTCTAAGTTTTCAGAAGAGAGCTCTTGTCGCGCTTTTGCAGCCCCGCCCATCATTGCTTCAATATCAATACCTGCGACAGCGATTGGTAATAAACCTACTGCAGTTAAAACTGAGTAACGTCCACCAATATCATCCGGCACTACAAATGTTTCATAGCCTTCATTTGTTGCTAATTGTTTTAATGCACCTTTTTCTTTATCAGTAGTAGCAAAAATACGTTGTTTTGCTTCTTCTTTACCATATTTATTTTCTAAGATTTGTTTAAATAGTCTAAATGAAACTGCTGGTTCTGTTGTAGTACCAGATTTAGAAATAACATTTACTGAAAAATCTTTACCATCTAAATAACTAATTAACTCTTGTGTATATGTCGAAGATAAATGATTACCTACAAAGACAATTTCAGGATATTCATTACTATTTCTAAATGCCGGTGTCAACATTTCAATTGCAGCACGTGCACCTAAATATGAACCACCAATACCAATTACAACAAATACATCTGAATTATTTTTGACACGTTTAGAAGCTTCTAATATACGTGAAAATTCTTCTTTATCATAATTAACAGGTAAATCAATCCAACCTAAGAAATCACTACCAGCACCTGTTCCTTCATGAATTGTATGATGAATTGATTTAACAATATCTTTTTGTTGTTTTAATTCATGTTCGCCGAAAAATTCTAAAGTTTTACCATAATCTAATTGAATATGAGTCATCTAAATTGCCTCCAGTGTTTTTGATTTCATACATATTTTACTAAGTTTATTTTGACTATTCAAACAACTAGCCTACAAAACAAAATTTTTTATAATTATTTTAGCTTATTCATTTCTTATACAACAGACAGAACATCCAATTATATATTCACTGATATATACATCTTCATAAAACGCACATAACTCCAAAACACCTATAATTCAATATACAAGCAGACGGTTAAATTGTAAGAAATTTCTACAATTTGCATATTTATGTATAAAAATGGTTTTATTTTCATTATGCTTCTGCTATACTTACTAATATCAAATTTATAAACAACATATTTAAAAATTCAATTGAGGTGTAACGGTATGAAGGAAAAAATAGTTTTAGCATATTCGGGCGGTTTAGATACAAGTGTTGCAGTGAAATGGTTGATAGATAAAGGCTATGATATCGTAGCTTGTTGTCTGGACGTCGGCGAGGGTAAAGATTTAGATTTAGTGCATCAAAAAGCTTTAGATATGGGGGCAGTTGAATGTCATATTATTGATGCCACAGAAGAATTTAGTGAAGATTTTGTTTCATATGCAATCAAAGGCAATTTAATGTATGAAGGCACATACCCCCTTGTATCTGCATTATCAAGACCTTTAATTTCAAAAAAATTAGTTGAAATTGCTAACAAAACAAATGCAGTAGGTATTGCACATGGTTGTACCGGCAAAGGTAATGACCAAGTTCGTTTTGAAGTGGCCATAAAAGCATTGGATCCAGAGTTAAAAGTATTTGCTCCAGTAAGGGAGTGGGCTTGGAGCCGTGAAGAAGAAATTGACTATGCAATCAAACATAATATTCCAGTACCTATCCAACATGATTCACCATATTCTATTGACCAAAATTTATGGGGAAGAAGTAATGAATGTGGCATTTTAGAAGATCCATATGCAGCACCACCAAAAGATGCATTTGACTTAACGAATGAAATTGAAGATACACCTGACGAAGCAGATGAAGTCGTACTTACATTCGAACAAGGCTTACCTACCGCTTTAAACGGTAAATCCTATAAATTAAGCCAATTAATTTTGGATTTAAACAAATTAGCGGGTAAACATGGTATTGGAAGAATTGATCATGTAGAAAATAGACTTGTCGGTATTAAGTCTAGAGAAGTTTACGAAACACCTGCAGCAGAGGTTATAATCAAAGCGCATAAAGCACTCGAAACGATCACTTTAACTAAAGATGTCGCTCATTTTAAACCTATTATTGAAAAACAATTTTCGGAACAAACGTACAATGGACTTTGGTTTTCTCCACTAACTGATAGCCTAAAAGCGTTTGTAGATAGTACACAAAAATTCGTTTCTGGTGACGTACGTCTTAAATTATTTAAAGGTAATGCCGTTGTAAATGGTAGAAAATCACCGCATACACTATATAATGAAAAATTAGCGACTTATACAAAAGAAGATGCATTTAATCAAGAATCTGCAGTCGGTTTTATTGATATCTTTGGTTTACCTACAAAAGTTAATTCTATGTTACACGGCGGATATTCAGATGAGTAATAAAGCTTGGGGTGGAAGATTTAGTGAGCAACCCGAAGACTGGGTCGATGAATTTAATGCCTCCATTCACTTTGATAAAACGCTCATCCAATATGATGTGCAAGGAAGTATTGCTCACGCTAAAATGCTAGCTAAACAAGATATCATAACCGATGAAGACTGTCAGCAAATAATCAATGGTTTAACAACAATATTAAATGATTATGAACAAGGTAATTTATCATTCGATGTTTCTTTAGAAGATATTCATCTTAACATTGAGCATGAATTGATTAAACGTATCGGTGATGCAGGTGGTAGGTTGCATACAGGACGTAGCAGAAATGACCAAGTTGCTACTGATATGCACTTATATACTAAAGAAGAAGTTACTCAAATTATTGAGCTCATCAATGAGTTGCAACAAACAATTGTCAATATCGCAGAACAACATGTCAATACAATTATGCCTGGTTATACACATTTGCAAAGAGCTCAACCTATTTCATTTGCACACCATATACTGACTTATTTCTGGATGTTAGATAGAGATAAATCGCGTTTTCAAGATAGTTTGAAGCGAATCGATATTTCACCACTTGGTGCTGCTGCTCTAAGTGGGACGACTTATCCAATCGATCGTCATGAAACGCAATCTTTATTGAATTTCGGCTCTGTTTATGAAAATAGTATAGATGCTGTAAGTGATAGAGACTATATAGTAGAAACATTGCACAATATATCATTAACAATGATACATTTATCACGTTTTGCTGAAGAGATTATCTTTTGGTCATCAGCAGAAGCCAATTTTGTAACTTTATCGGATGCATTCTCAACAGGTTCCTCAATTATGCCTCAAAAGAAAAATCCTGACATGGCAGAGTTAATAAGAGGCAAAGTAGGACGTACAACAGGAAACCTAATGAGCATTTTGATGACGCTCAAAGGTTTACCGCTTGCCTATAACAAAGATATGCAAGAAGATAAAGAAGGGCTATTTGATGCGGTGCATACGATAAAGGGCTCCTTACGAATTTTTGCTGGCATGATAGATACAATGACTGTGAATGTCGATCATCTACAACAAACTGTTTACAATGATTTTTCAAACGCTACTGAATTGGCTGATTACCTTGTCAATAAAGGTGTTCCATTTAGATCAGCACATGAAATTGTAGGAAAAATCGTACTGTGGTCAATTCAACATAATGTCTATTTATTAGATGTGCCGTTGGAAGAATATCAGAAAGCGCATAAACGTATTGATTCAGATATTTATGATTATTTAAAACCAGAAAATTGCGTTAGTCGTAGAATTAGTTATGGCTCAACTGGACAATCAGCGGTAGAACATCAATTATCAGTTATCAAGCAACATCTAAATACAAATTAATAAACCTTTAAAAACTGGAAGTTAAACCAATAATTAACTTCCGGTTTTTTTCTTCCATTCATAGTCCAACGTTTTAATCCATTTCACATTTTACTTAGCTCCCTCAACATATGTTTGTATAAATGTATTAACAGTACTCAACTCACCATGTCTTGAATCCTATAGATAAAGCTATTTATTTATATGTCTCAAATCTATATAGACACTTTTCTATATAGATGTTAGTCTATTTAATGCTTAGGAGGTATCATTATGTCTTATAAAAAACTTTCAGCATTGCTTAAAGTTTTATCAGATTCAAACAGATTAGAAATATTAGATTTACTTTCTTGTGGTGAACGATGTGCATGCGATTTGTTGGAGCACTTTCAATTCTCGCAACCCACGCTAAGCCATCACATGAAAACATTAGTGGATTATGAGTTAGTGCATACACGTAAAAATGGAAATAAGCGTTTGTATCAGCTTAATCATGTTATTTTAGATGAAATCAATCAAAGTCTCAATATAATTCACACATCGAACCAACATTGCGCATGTCATAATATGAAATCAGGTGAATGTTAATCAATGACCATTTTAGCTATATTAATTTTTCTTTTAACATTAATTTTTGTCATATGGCAACCTAAGGGATTAGATATTGGTATTACTGCTTTAGCTGCGGCTATCGTAGCTATAATTACAGGTGTAGTTAGCTTTTCCGATGTATTAGAAGTAACAGGCATCGTTTGGAATGCCACGTTAACTTTTGTTGCTGTTATTCTTATTTCATTAATATTAGATGAAATTGGTTTTTTTGAATGGTCTGCACTACATATGGTTAAAGCATCGAATGGTAACGGGTTAAAAATGTTTGTTTTCATCATGCTATTAGGGGCAGTTGTAGCAGCATTTTTCGCAAATGATGGTGCTGCTTTAATCTTAACGCCTATCGTATTAGCCATGGTGAGAAATTTAGGATTTAATAAAAAAGTCATCTTCCCTTTTATTATTGCCAGTGGATTTATCGCTGATGCGACATCATTGCCCCTCATTGTAAGTAACTTAGTAAATATCGTTTCTGCAGATTATTTCGATATAGGATTCATTGCGTATTTTAGTCGTATGATAATCCCTAATGTATTTTCTTTACTAGCTAGTATTCTCGTATTGTGGCTTTATTTTAGAAAATCTATACCACATACATTTGATACTGAAAACATTTCAGTACCTAAAGATGCAATTAAAGATCCTAAATTATTTAAGATTTCATGGATTGTATTAGCCGTACTGCTCGTAGGCTATCTTGTAAGTGAATTTATCCAAATACCTGTATCAATCATTGCAGGTATGATTGCTTTTGTCTTTGTATGCTTAGCTCGTAAATCTAATGCAGTTCATACTAAGCAAGTAATTAAAGGTGCTCCATGGAATATAGTGTTATTTTCCATTGGTATGTACCTCGTCGTATTTGGGTTAAAAAACGTGGGTATTACCACAATTTTAGCCGACGTATTATCCAGTATTTCAAGTTATGGACTATTCAGTAGTGTTATCGGAATGGGCTTTATATCGGCCTTTTTATCATCAATCATGAATAATATGCCTACCGTTTTAATAGATGCAATTGCTATTGGCCAATCCAATGTCGTTGGCACTTTGAAAGAAGGTATGGTTTATGCGAATGTCATTGGCTCTGACTTGGGCCCTAAAATCACGCCTATTGGTTCTTTAGCTACATTATTGTGGCTTCATGTTTTAACACAAAAAGGTGTAAAAATTGCTTGGGGTACCTATTTCAAAACAGGCATCGTCATTACCATTCCAGTACTATTTGTTACCTTGTTAGGTTTATATTTCACGCTCGTTATTTTTTAAGAAAAGAGGTCTTAATTATGAAGAAGAAAATAATTTATTTTATATGTACTGGTAACTCTTGTCGTAGCCAAATGGCTGAGGGTTGGGGAAAGCATATATTAGGTGAAACATGGCATGTCTATTCTGCTGGTATTGTGACACATGGTGTTAACCCTAAAGCGATAGATGCTATGAATGAAGTAGGTATTGATATATCAAATCATACGTCAGACTTGATTGATAATGATATTTTAAAGCAAGCAAATTTAATCGTAACACTATGTAGCGATGCAGATAAAAATTGTCCAATTTTACCACCGAATGTAAAAAAAGAACATTGGGGTTTTGATGATCCAGCTGGAAAAACTTGGACAGAATTTCAACGTGTTAGAGACGAAATTAAATTAGCAATTGAAAATTTTAAAACCAAATAAATGTATTAAGTCACCGGCACAGCAGCTTTGACTAAGCCAAAGCGTCCGTTTCAAATGAAATTGACGCTTTTTGTTGGTTTGAACTTATATATAGACATATGAAGTTAACGTGATTAAACTAATACATTCTATATATGCCAGAAAAAATTTTAATTAGTTTAATATATTGTTATAACAATATTAACTTTTTAAATCTTAAATTTTAATCGTGTAAATGTCATTCTCAAACAAACGTTTATTTTGTAGGGTTGATATGTAAATACATATCGAGGAGTGACCCATTCTTGCAAAATTTAAAAAAAGCATTATCAACGAGTCTAGCAACGTTATCTCTAGCTTTGATTGGAACGACATCTATAGCAACTGCAAGTGAAAATAACCACAATATTAATACACAATCATCTGCCACACCCTCAAAGCAACAAGGTAACAACTCACACAACCCAAACAGAGCTCAAAATCTAACAGGTGAAAAATATGCAACGATTGCTCATAGAGGTGCCAGTGGTTATGCACCAGAACATACTTTTTATTCATATGATAAAAGTCACAATGCAATGGGAGCATCATATATCGAAATCGATCTTCAGATGACTAAAGATGGTCATCTAGTTGCCATGCATGATGAAACAGTTGATAGAACTACAAACGGTACAGGTAGAGTTGATTCATATACACTAAAAGAATTAAAGCAATTAGATGCTGGTAGTAAATTTAATGCCACAAACCCTCAGTATGCTAATTCAAATTATGTAGGTGCTGAAATTCCTACATTAGATGAAATATTAGAACGATATGGCCCGAATGCAAATTATTATATTGAAACTAAATCACCAGATGTGTATCCAGGGATGGAAGAAGCAGTATTAAAAACACTAAACAATCACAATATGCTTAATGAGCAATCATTAAATCAAGGGCATGTCTTATTACAATCATTTTCACCTGAAAGCTTAAGTAAATTGCATCGTTTAAATAGCAATGTTCCATTAATAAGGTTATTAGATAAAGGTGAGTTACCCGCGTTAACTCAACAAGATTTTAATCAAATTCGTCAATACGCAATTGGTGTCGGCCCTGAATATACAGACTTAACTAAACAAAATGTTAAAAATCTTAAAAGAGCTGGTCTGTTGGTACATCCTTTCACCGTTAATAATGAAACCGATATGCACCGCTTAAATCGATATGGCGTTGACGGCATTTTTACAAATTATCCTGATTTATATAAACAAGTCGTTCTAGATAATGAACAAAAAAATAAATAACAAAAAAGAAGAAGTTCTTTGGTTCAAGAACTTCTTCTTTTTCTAAAAGTTAAATATTTAATTAAGCCCAACCACGATAACGTGCAGCTTCAGCAGTACGTTTAATACCTACAATATAAGCTGCTAAGCGCATATCAATTTTTCTATTTTGGGATAACTCATAAATTGTATCGAAAGCTGTGATAAGTTTTTCACGTAATTTTGTATTTACTTCTTCTTCTGTCCAATAATAACCTTGATTATTTTGTACCCATTCGAAGTAAGAAACTGTTACGCCACCTGCACTTGCTAATACATCAGGTACGAGCAATTTACCACGTTCAGTTAAAATACGTGTACCAGCTGGTGTTGTTGGGCCATTAGCCGCTTCAACCACAATATCAGCTTTAATTTCATTTGCATTGTCTTCTGTGATTTGATTAGCAATCGCTGCAGGTACAAGAATATCACAATCAAGTTCAAACAATTCTTTATTAGAAATTGTTTCTTCAAATAAATTTGTTACAGTACCAAAGCTATCTCTTCTATCTAAAAGATAATCAATGTCAAGACCGTCTGGGTCATGTAAAGCACCGTAAGCATCTGAAATACCCACAATTTTTGCTCCCATATCATAAAGGAATTTAGATAAGAAACTACCTGCGTTACCAAATCCTTGAATAACGATACGTGCACCTTTCAAATCTAGACCTCTTCTTTTAGCAGCTTGTTCTATGGCAATAACTACTCCCAGTGCAGTAGAACGGTCTCTACCTTGTGATCCACCTAATACAATCGGTTTACCAGTAATAAACCCTGGTGAATTAAATTTATCTAATGAACTATACTCGTCCATCATCCAAGCCATGATTTGTGAGTTAGTAAATACGTCTGGTGCTGGGATATCTTTTGTAGGTCCAACAAATTGAGATATCGCACGTACATAACCACGAGATAAACGTTCAACTTCATGTATACTCATTTGTCTAGGATCACAGATGATACCACCTTTACCGCCGCCATATGGCAAGTCGACGATACCACATTTTAATGTCATCCACATAGATAATGCTTTAACTTCTTCGACATCAACGTCTGGATGGAAACGCACCCCACCTTTTGTTGGTCCAACTGCATCATTATGTTGAGCACGATAACCTTTAAATGTTTGAACCGTACCATCATCCATACGTACAGGAATGCGGACTTCAAGGAATCTTAATGGTTCCTTTACTAAATCATACATCCCATCATCAAATCCCAATTTATGCAATGCTTCTTTAATAATTTGTTGCGTAGAAGTAACTAAATTATTATTCTCAGTCATGATTCATTTCGCCTCTTTTTCGTTACTAATGATTTCGCTTTCACGATAATTGTAACATAAGATTTTGCTTTTTAAAGGGTTTTCAAAACTTAAGTTACAGAACATTTTTATTTAAAAACATTTCTTACTTTATCCAATGCAAAGTCCAGTTCTTCTTTGGAAATAATAAGAGGTGGTGCAAATCTAATTACTGTATCATGTGTTTCTTTACATAATAATCCTTCTTCTTTTAACTTTTCACAATAAGGTCTAGCATTTTCATTTAGTTCTATACCAATAAATAATCCACGACCACGCACTTCTTTAATCGCTGGGTGATTTATTTTTTCTAATTCTGATTTAAAGTACTCACCTAGCTCTAATGAACGCCCTGCTAAATCTTCATCAACTAATACATCCAACGCTGCAATCGATACAGCACACGCTAATGGATTACCACCAAACGTTGACCCGTGAGAACCAGGTGTAAATACGCCCAACACTTCTTCGTCAGCTAAAACAACAGAAATTGGGAATACACCTCCACCTAATGCTTTACCTAAAATATAGACATCTGGTTTTACATTATCCCAATCTGTGGCAAATAATTTTCCTGAACGCCCTAGTCCAGCTTGAATTTCATCAGCAATAAATAATACATTATGCTCATCACATAATTCTCTAATTTCTTTTAAATAACCTTCTGGTGGAACATTGATACCTGCTTCTCCTTGAATAGGTTCGATTAAAATAGCAGCAGTATTTTCATTAATTGCTTCTTTAACAGCTTCTATGTTACCAAAATCAACTTTACGGAAACCATCTAATAATGGGCCGTATCCTCGTTGGTATTCTGGTTCAGATGACAATGATACTGGCGCCATTGTTCGGCCATGGAAGTTACCATTGAACGCAATAATTTCAGCTTTATCAGGTGCAATATCTTTCACATCATAAGCCCAACGACGTGCTGCTTTTAGTGCTGTTTCAACCGCTTCAGCACCTGTATTCATAGGTAAGGCTTTATCTTTACCGGCTAACTTGCATATTTTTTCATACCATGCCCCTAAGTTATCACTATGAAACGCACGTGATACTAAAGTCACTTTGTCAGCTTGATCTTTTAAAGCCTGAATGATTTTAGGATGTCTGTGACCTTGGTTTACTGCAGAATAAGCAGATAGCATATCCATATATTTATTTCCTTCAGGATCTTTAACCCATACACCTTCAGCCTCTGAAATTACAATTGGAAGTGGCACATAGTTGTGGGCACCGTAATGATTTGTTAATTCAATGATTTCTTCAGATCTTGACATAATATCTCCCCTTTGCATGAATTATATAATAATTTATTGGCATTACTCATTCATAGCATAACGTATTTATTCACTTACGAAAACTATTTTCCGAAAATACTATAAAATCATCGATTCAGAACTTACATTACAACTTTTAAACGTTAAATTTAGAATATAACCGTCAAAATGTAAGCCTTTACATTAATATAATGACACATTCTCGACCGTTTACACAAGCCAATTTTTATAAATTTAAAAATTCTTCTTGATTTAAATCAAGATTACAAGATTTATGCTAATTCTAGTGTTTATAATTTAAAATTTTATACAAACAAAAAACGTCAATTTCTATAATTTTTTCAATAGAAATTGACGTTTTTTTGCTAGTAAAATATTTATAACTTGTGCTCACTTTGGCAGTTAGATAGGATTAATAAAGTTAGTATTTACGCATTCAAAACTTTTATTTATTATCAGTTCTAGGTAATGGATAAAAACCTTTATTAAATTGTTCCCATAATTTTGGTGGCAAGTGATGTTTATCTGCTCTTTGCGGATCAAATTGAGATAGAATTTCATCTTCTTTGCCATCTTTAATTTTACTTACAAAATTATGATCTAACAAGATTTCACGTCCTAGTGCGACCAGTTCTACACCAGTTGACTCAATTGCTTCAATAGCTTGTTCAGCTGTGAAAATAGATCCTATACCTATGAGTGGCATACGTCCATTCATCCACTCTAAAATAAGTTTAATACGCTCTTTGCCTTTGTATTGACCTTCACGCGTTTGTGAGTGAATATCCATTAACGATACATGTAAATAATCTAAAGGTTTTTCTACTAATAATTCAATCAACTCTTTAGTA
The DNA here is from genome assembly GCF_017892545.1 of Staphylococcus sp. GDY8P67P. Classification (NCBI taxonomy): domain Bacteria; kingdom Bacillati; phylum Bacillota; class Bacilli; order Caryophanales; family Staphylococcaceae; genus Staphylococcus; species Staphylococcus sp. GDY8P67P. Next base: position 75,507 of record NZ_JAESLH010000019.1, on the reverse strand, counting down.
ATTTCCATGCTTATACCTGGAGATTCAGCTTCTTCAGGAGAAAATCTATAGCCAACGATAAAATCTTTACTTCCGTATTGCTTAACAGTATTTGTCACTTCATCTACCACGCTTGTAGCAAATTTATAACGGTCTTGTCCCCACTCATCATTACGACGATTATAATATGGAGATACAAATTGATGGATTAAGTAATGGTTTGCACCGTGAATTTCAACACCATCGAATCCAGCTTCAATGACTCTTCTAGTTGCTTCACCGAAAGCTTTTATTGTTGCTTCAATTTCCTCTTTTGTAATTTCACGTGCATCATGTGCTTCTTGTTCACCAAAACTCTTTAATGATATCGGGCTTGGCGCCGCAACATCACCATTAGGTGTTAAATTAGGTAAAGATTGCGCGCCACCATGATGTATTTGAACAACCGCTTTTGCACCATTTTTTTTCATAGCTTTTGCCAAACGTTTTAGACCTTCTATATTAGAGTCATGTGCTACTGAAGGTTGTCCAGGAAAAGCTTTACCTAAATCTGTTACATTGCTTGCAGCTGAAATTGCTAAACCAACATCTTTTGAACGCTGTTCCATATACACAACCTCTTCATTAGAAATTGTGCCATCGTCATTAGATGAAACATGTGTTAAAGGTGCTAGTACAAATCGATTGTCTAAAACAACTTGATTTGGTAATTTTAATTTTTCAAATAACGGTTGAAATTTTTTATCCATTAAATTAAATCCTCCTAAAATACAAAATACTTAAATGTCATTACATAATCACTTTAAGTGTTTTTAATTCTAACTTCCTTAGTTTTAAATATAAAATTATATGCTCACGCATATAATTTTATATTGCTACTCTTCCAATAAATTTTAGCTTATAAATAAAAAAACACTAACATCTTAAAATAAGATGTTAGTGTTTTTTAAAAGATGACTGTTCATCTTTTATCGCGTTTTTGGACTGTTTAATCCAAACCGGTAAGCGTTCTTTAATTGTTTGAAACCCATATTTTTCGGTTTCTTTAATTTCATCTAATACTGATTGCTTTTCTTTTTTACGTTCATAATTTTTAAAATAGTCGTTATCTTTTAAAGAAAGATTTAACTTTCCTTCTTTATCAATTGAAATGACTTTCGCTTTTACAATTTGTCCTTCTGATAAAAACTTTTTTAAATTATGGACGTAATCATCCATAATTTCAGAAATATGGATTAATCCTTCAGTATTGTCAGGGGTTTCTACAAAAGCGCCATACGGTTGAATTCCAGTCACACGAACTTTGATATGTTGACCTACTTTATAGTGATTATTCAACGTGATAACCCCTTAATTCGTTTTACTTAACATGTTCATAATAGCATAAATCATTCAATGGTACTAATATTACCTAGAAAAATTTCACGATTTATCAAAAATCAAGCTACACAACCACGGATTGAATTTCTCTTATATCTCATTATACAAAGGCTTTTAAACCATTCCCAAGAACTGATACTTGCATCAATGCTTTCAAAATAAAAATTCTTAGGTTTTTACTTATAATGGTATTTAATTGAATATATTACACCATCACGCTCCAATGGAGATAACTAAAATTGTCAAAATAAAATAAGAGGCTGAAACAATGAATTTGTCTCAACCTCTTAAACATTTTTTATTTTTAATATAACAGGTATTTAAAAATAATTTAAAAATGGTTAAATGCTTACTAGAGTTTACCATCTTTCAAACTTTATTTTACCTTATTTTTCAATAATATCTATTGAATCAATCGTGATATCATGTAAAGGTTTATCCTGTGGTCCTACCTTAGTAGCCGCAATATCTTCTAATGTAGATTCACCTTCTAATAATTGACCAAAAACAGTATGCTTTTGATCTAACCAAGGTGTACCACCCTTTTCACCATAAGCTTTCACAATCGGTTCTGGCCAACCACCATCTGCGAGTTGGCTAAGCATAGATTCTGGTACTTCTTTCATTTGAACAATAAAGAATTGTGAACCGTTCGTATTCGGTCCAGAATTTGCCATCGATAAAGCACCATATAAGTTGAATGCTTCTAGTGAAAACTCATCTTCAAACGGACCTCCATAAATACTTTCACCGCCCATACCAGTTGCTGTTGGGTCGCCTCCTTGTACCATGAAGTCATTGATTACTCGATGAAAAGAAATGCCATCATAATAGCCATTTTTTGCATGTGTAACAAAGTTTTCTACAGTTTTAGGCGCAATATCAGGCAATAATTTGAAAGTCATATCACCCTTATTTGTATGCATAACCATTTTTATTTCATTTTCGTTTACTTCTGAATTTAACTGAGGATAGTTCGACATTTTTATTCTCCATTTCATGTTAAGATGATATATGTATTCTAACATAAAATGAGGAGTGTATTGAATTATGTTATATCGTTTTGCACATAAAACTGGAAGTTATGGTGTATCTATTATAGAAGAAGGTGACAATCAAGTACTTGTTCAAATTGAACAGGTCATTAAACATCCAAAACAAGGAGACTTACATCACCCAAACGAAACGAACAATGTCTTTTTTCACGAACGCAAAGCTTTAAGTCAATTTGAAAAGCGCTATACTTCAAAATCCAAACTTAGACCTTTTAATGTAGAAGAACTGGATTATATACAATCTTTACAATTTGCCATTACGAATTTAGAAAACAAATTAAAAGAAGAAAATACCGAATTTGCACAATACTCACTTGCTAATTTAGCACAATTAAAAAAAGATTATTCAATTCAATACAAACAAAATTTTGAATAAAAATACCGTGTTTCTTCTTATTTAAAACAAACTTAAAATTAAAGCTCCACAAGGGTTAGCGTGGTTTTTCAGAATAGTCTTATTCATGTATAATGACCTTATACTATTTTTAAAAGGAGGATAAAATAATGAGTTTGATACATATAGCGGTGTTATTACCGTTAATATTTGCACTCATTATTCCAATTGTATATCGCATACATAAGCGGATACATTTAGGATGGTTTGTGTTACCTATCCCCGTCGTCTTATTTATATATTTTATATCAATCATTTCGACAACAATGTCAGGTGAAAACGTAGTACATAAAGCAAATTGGATGCCTCATTTTGGCATGAATTTCAATTTATACGTTGATGGCTTAGGCTTATTATTCAGTTTATTAATAACTGGTATCGGAAGCTTGGTTGTATTATATTCCATTAGTTATTTAAGTCGACAAGAGCAATTGGGTCATTTTTATTGTTACCTTTTGCTTTTTATGGGTGCCATGTTAGGGGTCGTATTATCAGATAATATCATTATCTTATATCTGTTTTGGGAGCTAACTTCATTTTCAAGTTTTCTACTCATTTCATTTTGGAGAACAAAACAAGCATCTATTTATGGTGCACAAAAATCAATGCTCATAACTGTTTTGGGCGGTCTTTCTCTGCTAGGTGGCCTTATTTTACTATCACTTGCAGGTAATTCTACCAGTATTCAAACGCTCATCAATCATGCGTCTGAAATTCAGACAAGCCCTTACTTTATATTGTCTATGATTTTTGTAATCATTGGAGCAATGACTAAATCAGCTCAGTTTCCATTTTACGTTTGGTTACCGGATGCTATGGAAGCACCGACACCCGTTAGTGCTTACTTGCATTCTGCAACGATGGTTAAAGCTGGCCTTTACTTAGTTGCTCGTATGACACCAATATTCGCACTTTCTCAAGGTTGGATTTGGACGATTACTGCAGTCGGCTTAATCACGCTGTTCTGGGCATCTTTGAATGCCACAAAACAACAAGATTTAAAAGGCATTTTAGCTTTTTCAACTGTCTCACAATTAGGCATGATTATGTCAATGTTAGGTATCGGGGCAGTAAGTTATCATTTCGAAGGTGCAGATAGTCAAATTTATGTTGCTGCGTTTACAGCGGCTGTGTTTCACCTTATAAATCACGCTACATTTAAAGGTGCATTGTTTATGGTAACTGGTGCTGTTGATCACAGTACAGGAACACGTGATGTCAATAAATTGGGTGGCTTAGTAACAATCATGCCAATTTCTTTTACGATTACATTAATTACATCATTGAGTATGGCGGGTATTCCACCGTTTAATGGTTTCTTATCTAAAGAGAAATTTCTTGAAAGTATGATTGAAGTTACACATGCTAATATCTTCAGTTTAAATAGTATTGGCATACTCATACCTATCGTAGCAATTTTGGGCAGCGTATTCACTTTTGTTTATGCAGTTAGATTTATTGGTCAAATATTCTTAGGTAGTTATAAACCAGATAATTTACCAAAATCAGCTCATGAAGTTTCAAAATTAATGCTAATCTCTCCAGGTATTTTAGCACTACTCGTCATTGTTTTTGGGTTCTTCCCTTCAATATTGACAGGTACGATTATTGAACCAGCTGTCAACGCAATCAGTAATAATACAAATGCAACTGCTGAGTTTCATATGTTCCATGGATTTACACCAGCCTTTTTCTCCACATTGGGCATTTATGTAGCTGGTATATTGTTAATATTTAGCTTTGGTTATTGGATTAGTTTATTAAAAGCACAACCTACAAAACTAACAATCAATTATTGGTATGATAAAGTTGGAACGGTATTCCCAGGCTATTCTAGTCAATTTACCAACACTTATGTTACTGGATTTACACGTAATAACTTATTAATCATTTTTGCGTCTTTAATCGTAATTACACTTGTGACGTTATTAGTAACACCATTCAGTGTTAACTTTAAAGATGTTAGTGAAATCAGACCATTCGAATTGATCATCGTAGTCATTATTATTACGGCAGCTTCAATGATTATTTTTGCTCGCTCTCGACTATTCAGTATTATCATGGCAAGTGCAGTAGGTTATGCAGTAGCAATCTTCTTTATTTTCTTTGGTGCGCCAGACTTAGCGCTGACGCAATTTGTTGTAGAATCTATTTCTACTGCATTGTTCTTATTATGTTTCTATCACTTACCAAATCTAAATCGACATAACGAGTCCACTTCATATAAGTGGCTGAATGTTTTGATTGCCATCGGTGCTGGTACTGTTGTAACAGTATTGGGTTTAATCACATACGGAAATAGACACTTTGGCTCAATTGGAGAATTTTATAAAGCGCATGTATATGATTTAGCTCATGGTACAAATATGGTCAACGTTATCCTAGTTGACTTCCGTGGTACGGATACTTTATTCGAATCTTCAGTATTAGGTATTGCTGGATTAGGTGTTTACACAATGATTAAACTTCGTTATAAAAATAAACCAAATGATGAAGGAGGAACTCACATTGAAAAGACAGAAAAATAATTTAATATTCCAATACTCTGCCATTGTGATTTTCTTCTTAATCGTTATGTTTGGTTTACACCTATTTCTAACAGGACATTATACACCTGGTGGCGGTTTCGTCGGTGGCTTACTATTATCAAGTTCACTTGTGATTGTAGCTGTGGCTTACGATATTAAAACGATGCGTAAAATATACCCATGGGACTTCAAAAAACTCATTGGTATCGGGTTGTTCTTTTGTTTAGCTACACCGATGGCGAGTTGGCTATACAATAAAAACTTCTTTACGCATACACCTTTTGAAATTCCATTAGGTATTTTAAAACCTATAGAAATGCACACTGCCACATTTTTTGATTTAGGTGTTTTATGTGCGGTTGTTGGCACAATAATGACTATAATATTAGCGATTGGAGAGAATGAGTAATGGAAATAGTGATGATTTTTGTTTGTGGTATTCTCACTGCAATGAGCGTCTATCTCATTCTTTCTAAAAGTTTGATACGCATCATTATTGGGACTACATTACAAACACATACAGCTAATTTATTTTTAATAACGATGGGTGGTCTTAAAAAAGGTGAAGTCCCTATTTATGAAAAAGGGTTCACTTCATATGTGGATCCAATTCCACAAGCACTCATATTAACAGCAATTGTAATTTCATTTTCAGTAACAGCCTTTTTCTTAGTATTGGCTTTTAGAAGCTATAAAGAACTAGGTACAGACAACGTAGAAAGCATGAAAGGGGTGCTAGATAATGATAGAGAGTAATCTTATTATTTCATTACTTGTCATACCAATGTTAACAATTATTGCATTAATTTTTATTGGTAAACGCCCTAAAATTAAACGCTACGTTGCATTAACAGGTACTGCAGTTACATTAATTTTTGCTTTTATAAATCTAAAGAATGTTCTCAGAGATGGACCTATAAAACTCGAGCTTGGTTCATGGGATGCACCGTATAGTATTGTTTTTGTTACAGATATTTTTAGTATCTTACTTGTGATTACAAGTTTGATTGTAACAATGTTGATTATCTTATATTCATATCAATCAGTAGGTATCGAACGTGAAACTTATTATTATTATTTTGCCATAATGTTTATGCTCACAGGTGTTATAGGCTCATTTATAACTGGTGATATTTTCAACCTTTTCGTATTCTTTGAAGTATTTTTAATGGCATCTTATATTTTATTAGTAATTGGTGGCACACAAGTTCAATTGAGTGAAACGATAAAATATGTGCTTGTGAATGTGACATCTTCTGCTTTCTTTGTTATAGCCGTTGCAATGCTTTATTCTGTCGTCGGTACATTGAATTTAGCAGATATCAGTGAAAAATTAAGCCAACTATCAACACAAGACAAAGGAATTATCAGTATTATATTTATTATGTTCATCTTTGTTTTTGCTACAAAAGCTGGTGTGTTTCCAATGTATATCTGGCTACCAGGTGCTTATTATGCGCCACCTATAGCAATTATCGCTTTCTTTGGTGCATTGTTAACAAAAGTTGGGGTTTACGCAATAGCTAGAACAGCAAGCCTTTTCTTTGGCGATTCCTCTAATTTTTCGCTGTACACCATCCTATTCTTAGCCTTACTTACAATTATTTTTGGTTGTGTGGGTGCAGTAAGCTACTTTGATACTAAAAAAATTATCATTTATAATATTATGATTGCTGTTGGTGTCATTTTAGTAGGCGTAGCAATGATGAATCAGGCTGGCATGATGGGCGCAATTTATTATACTTTACACGATATGTTGATAAAAGCTGCACTATTTTTCTTAATTGGTGTGATGTATAAAATTACCAAAACACACGATTTACGCAAATATGGTGGCTTAATCAAACATTATCCTGTATTAGGTTGGTCTTTCTTTATCGCTGCTTTAAGTTTAGCTGGTATTCCGCCGTTAAGTGGTTTTTATGGTAAATACTATATCGTTCAAGCTACTTTCGAAAAAGGATTTTATTTAAGCGGTATAATCATATTACTATCTAGTTTAGTCGTACTTTACTCTGTTATTCGTATTTTCTTAAAAGGATTCTTCGGTGAATCAGAAGGTTATGAAGTCAATCCTAAACTGCAGTACAAAGGTATCTTAACAGTGGCTATTATTGCAGTTGCCATATCAGTAATATTTGGCCTATCCGCTGACTTTTTACAACCAATCATAAAAGATGCTGCTGAAACATTCTATAATCCTAGTGTATATATAGACAGCGTATTGGGGGGTAAATAGTATGGCAATTCAAATATTAGTAAATTTAATTTTATCTGTGTTTTGGCTATTCGTTACCGGCAGTTATACGTTTAATAATTTCCTTTTAGGTTATATCTTTGGTCTTTTATTAGTATTCCTAATGCGCGGTGTCTTACCCGGTAGATTTTATATTATTACTATTTATAAAATTATTAAATTATTTATCGTCTTTTTAGTAGAATTGATTAAAGCAAATATTGATGTTATTAGAATCGTAACTAAGCCTAAAATCAACAACGAACCCGCCTTTTTTACTTATCCGACCGATTTAAAAAAAGATTGGCAAATTGTGTTGTTATCAAATTTGATTACCCTGACACCAGGCACAATTGTTCTAGGCATTAGTGATGATCGCACAAAAATATACATTCACAGTATTGATTTTAGTACTAAGGAAGAAGAAATAGAAAGTATTAAATCATCACTTGAAAAAGTGGTAAGAGAGGTAGGCGAATATTAATGAACTACAACGTAATATTAATCGTGGCATTAGTTATCGTAACATTGTCAATGTTTGGTATGCTTGTTCGTGTCATTATCGGCCCTTCTCTTGCGGATAGGGTTGTGGCACTCGACGCAATGGGTATCCAACTAATGGCGATTGTAGCACTATTTAGTATTTTCTTAGGTACTAAATATATGATGGTTGCTATTTTGTTAATTGGTATTTTAGCATTTTTAGGAACCGCAGTGTTTGCAAAATATATGGATAAAGGTAAGGTGATTGAACATGATAACAACGATCATCATTAGCATAGCGCTTATCTTAGTTATCCTTGGCTCACTCATAAGTGCACTAGCTGCGATTGGCCTCTTGCGTTTAGATGACGTATATGCGCGCGCACATGCTGCTGGTAAAGCTGCTACATTGGGAGCAATGTTACTTATAAGTGGTGTTTTCTTATATTTCATCGGGCGTGAAGGTTACGTAAATATGCAATTACTTATTGGAATATTATTTATTCTGATAACAGGTCCACTAGCAAGTCACCTTATTATTAAATCCGCATATAATTTGAGAACACCCGCTTCCAAAAGAACAAAACGTGATGATATACAAAAAGACCTAAAAGATACAAAATTGTAAAGTCATTAACTTACGCATTCCAATTAACTGGGATGCGTTTTTTATTTTATAAAATTAATGATTGCTAAATTCGGTGTGTGATGATATATTAAATCGTAATTATTACGTTTTAAAAGGAGCTGAAAATATGTCTACTTGGACCATAATCGGTGGCGGTATCCAAGCAGTTACAATTGCAATAAAATTAAAATCCATAGGTATCAAAGACCACGAACTAACAATTATTGATCCACATCAAAGTTTATGCGAGCAATTCGAGGATTATACTCAACGCATTCAAATGCCTTATTTACGTTCGCCGTGTGTCCACCATATACATCCTAATCCCTTTCATTTAAATCAATTTGCTAAATGTCATCAATATATTAATGCCAGTTATGGACCGTATAAAAGACCAAATCGAGCGTTATTTATAGACCATATTCACCATCTATTACATAAATTCAATTTGAACAAGAACCATATTGTCGGTTTTGCTAATAAAATCAGCTTCAACCAAAAACAATGGCATGTACAATTATCACAACACAATTGGATTACATCAGATTACTTGGTGATTGCAACAGGTTGTAATCACGTACCCTATATTCCACATAACTTTAAACATACACCAGATGTATATCATATTTTTGATTCACAATTAAATTTACATAAACAAACTTCTCATGTCGTTGGAAGTGGGATTTCTGCAGCACATGTCACTTTAAAATTACTACAACATCAACCGCAATCAGTCATTCATCTTTGGACAAATAAAATAATTGATGTACATGACTTCGACGCAGATCCAGGTTGGTTAGGTCCCAAAAAAATGTCAAACTTTAGTGCATTAACTGACTCAAAAACCAAACTGAAAATCATTCAAAAAGAGCGCCATAAAGGTTCTATGCCTAAAGAATTAGCATTGAGGCTCAAAAAACACATGAAGCAAGGTAAATTAATAATGCATATCAATGAATTAAAAGATATACATCATCATCATATTTGTACAGAACAATATTGTATATTCTATGATAGCGTAGTATTAGCCACAGGTTTCGAAGATACACTTATGCAACAACCAATTATCAAGCAGCTCGTTAAAAATTTTAATGCACCTGTGTCAGATGCGGGATTGCCTTCTATTTCATCTCATTTAGAATGGTTACCGAATTTATTCGTCACAGGTGGTCTAGCAGATTTAGAACTCGGTCCCTTTGCTCGCAACATCATGGGTGGCCGTGAAGCAGCAGCAAAAATTGCAACTGCTGCATTTTCAAAAAAAACGTATTGAACATAAGATATATTTAACAACAAATAAACATATTTAAAAGGAACTGGGACATAAAGTGCTTGGACAAGTGAAAAAGCCAATTTCAATTGAAATAATAATTAACTCATTGAGTTGCTACTTTGCTCATATTAAATACCATTAATACCAAGAAATAAAGATACTAATAAGACTTCTACTTTAAGATTTACTTTAAAACGATTCATTGTTTTATAAAAGGTGTTTGATTTTGTGAGAGCTACATCATTCAGATACGATTATTAAGCATTTTTTCTATTTTTCGACCAGTGTATACAGATTGGGTGTATGCATGTAGAATAATTATTAACATCATTTTGGTTAATATAAGACCTTGTTTTTAAAGTATTTTAATGTGAAATGACATATGAATACGCTATATTTTGGCGAGCCGCTTGAGGAAACAAGACAAGCTGAAGCTGCCCCTAAGAAAGCGAGCCAACCATACGAAATATTGAATAACAAAGAAGCACACAGATGCATTAATTAAATCATCTGCGTGCTATTTTTCTAAGTTTTTGTACCAAGCTCATATATAGTTTACATTTAATATTAATTAGCTTGAATACATGCTAATCATTAAAATAAAAATCACCAATCTAATACTTTAATTGCTCATTGCCGTTTACGTGGTTTTATAGCAACGGTTCCTCTCATTACACAAATCAATCTATCATTTTGGTCTCTGATATCTATGTTCCAAACTTGAGTCGTACTACCTTCATGTATGATTGTAGCAGTCGCAAATATTGTCCCTTCGGTTGTCGAACCTATATGATTCGCATTCATTTCTAAACCTAGGGGAATGTAATGCTCTGTGTCAATGATTTCAGCAGCCCCCATAGAGCATGCTGTTTCTCCGAGCGCTAAACTCGCCCCACCATGTAAAAAGCCAAATGGTTGTTTCACTTCATCTGTTACTGGCATGGACATAACCATAAGTCCATGTTCTTGTCGCTCTACCTTTATCTTTAAAGCATCAAGCATATTTGCCATTTAAGACACCTCTTTTTTTATTCTTAGATTTATAATATCATAGCCGCTATTGTTCCAAAAATAATTAGAGGAATGTTATAGAAAACAAAGTTTGGAATACATGTATCACGAATGTGATCATGTTGACCATCAACATCTAAACCTGCCGTAGGTCCTAATGTTGAATCACTTGCAGGTGATCCTGAATCACCTAATGCACTTGCTGTTCCTATCAACGCAATCAATGCCATAGTACTTAATCCTAAAGATTCACCTAATGGCACAAATAACGTTGCAATAATAGGTATTGTAGCAAATGATGAACCGATACCTAATGTTACGACCAAACCAATAATGTACATGACAATAATACTAAATAATTTATTCTCACCAATAACATCGCTAAGCCCACTTACTAAATTACCGATATCTCCTGTTTCATTCATTACACCTGCAAATCCATTTGCTGATAAGATTACGACACCTATAAATGACATAATTTTAATACCATCTACAAATTTTTGGTCTAACTCAGTCCACTTGTATGCACGTGAGATGAAGAATACAAGCACACCAGCTAAAGCACCAAATATCATAGAATCAGTGAACATTTGTACTAAAAACGTAGCAATAATAGAAATAATGGTTACTATGAGGACATATGGTCTAATTTCAATTTCACTCATATCTTTAATATCTTTATGTTCAGAATATTTTCTAGGTTTTCTATAATAATAAATACCTGCAATTAAGCCAACAATATAGCCTAATGAAGGAATCAGCATCGCTTTCCATATCATGCCCATTTCAATTGGATGATCTGCTTTAGAAAATCCGCTTTGAATGATTTGATGGAAAATCTGACCGAAACCATATGGCAATAATACGTATGGCCAACATAAACCAAAGCCAATGATAATAGCAATTTGTCTTCTATCTATATTAAGTTCATTGAACAAACTTATTAACGGTGGTATCACAATTGGGATAAATGCAATATGTACAGGTATTAAGTTTTGGCTCATTACACTCATAATTAAGAGTGCACCGATAATAATCACTTTAACTTTAATACGTGACATTTTACTGTTTTCCGCGTGAATAGCATTGATAATTTTATTTACTAAATAGTCAGTAATACCACTATAAGAAATCAACGCAGCAAACCCGCCTAGTAAAGCATAGCTCAATGCCACTTCTGCGCCATCAACAATATTTTTACCAAATACAGATACAATGTCTGTGACGCTCATACCTGCGATTAAGCCACCAACTAGTGCACTGATAAATAAGCTTATAACAACATTTAATCTACATAAACAGAGTACAATCATCAGTACCACTGCTATAACAACTGCATTTATCACAAAAGCACAACTCCTTTATTACGTTATCGAACTAAAGTATCACGAGATTTATAATAACAATTGCTTATCAAATTGTCAATCCTATCTTGATATTTAGATAAAATATGAATCATTAACCTGCCAACCTTGTGATATAAGGTTAAAAAAACTTCAAGTTAATCTACTAAAATTAACTTGAAGCTTTTGTTTTTAATGGTAATATTGTTACATCTATAGTACACGTAACCATTGTACGATTGTTGATATTAGATAACCTGTAGGTCCCACAGGCCCTTTATAACTTGATTTATTCGTAGTAGCAGGCCCTGCGATATCAAAATGTAAATGTGGTGTATTACCTGCAAAATGATTGATAAATGTTGCTGCAAACAATGCTTTACCTTGACCATTGGTATGGTTAACTAAATCAGCCACTTCACTTTTTCTTATCAGTGCTTGTTCTGTGTCAGTAATCGGTAATTCAAAGACTTTTTCATCCATCATTTGTGCTTGTTGTAGAATAGATTTTAACGTAGTGTCAGCATTTTGATTAAAAACGGCAGCTTTATCTTCACCTAACGCAGCTACAGCAGCGCCAGTTAACGTTGCAAAATCTAATATTATACTTGGCTGAAATTGATTTGCATAAAATACAGCGTCACCTAAAACAAGGCGCCCCTCTGCATCAGTATTTAATACCTCTACTGATTCTCCGCTAAGTGCTGTGTAAACATCATCTGGTTTCATTGCTTCGTCATTCACCATATTTTCAGCAGCGGCAATAATTCCAACAATATTTAGTGGCAGTGCTAATTGACGAGCAGCTTCGATCATTCCTATTACATTTGCTGAGCCACACATATCAAATTTCATGGTCTGCATACCTGTTTTTGATTTGATTGAATAACCACCTGAATCATACGTAATGCCTTTACCTACGAGTGCGATAGGATTTTCTCCTGGTTTACCACCATTATAAGTCAACGTTATTACGCGTGGACCATTTTTAGAACCTTTACCAACTGCATGAATTAACCCAAAACCTTCTTTTTGTAAAGTTTTATTATCTTTGATATCAACTGATACGTTAGTGTCATTAAATTGTTTTTGTATCAGTTCTGCATAATAAGCTGGTGTCAATATGTTAGGTGGTATATTACTATAATCACGTGCTAAATTAACAGCAGTTGCAATAGCCTCTCCTCGTTCAATAAACTCGACAATGTGATTTTCTTCTGTGTGAATCTCTATTGTTAATTGATAAGGCGCTGATTTATTAGTTTTATAACCATCAAAATGATAGATAGATTGTTTACTTTGTTTACCAAGAATTTCTGCTATTAATTCCGTTTCTACTTTTTGAGATTTAAACGTGTTAAACAACAATGATGCTTTAGTTATCCTTTTGCTATTTAAAGTTTGAAATAAATTTCCGAAGATTTTTAAATAATCATTATATCCTAATGTTTTAGTATTTCCTAAGCCCACAGTAATCAGTTTATGTGCCTTCTCATCTACTTTAAAAAATGTACTCGAAATCGCTCCAACATTGGTGCTGAAAATATGATGTTCTTTTAAAGGGGATAATAAGTCTTTTATGTCATTTCCAGCAATTTGTATCGACTCTAATTGATTTAAATGTTCAGGCACACCTACAATAATTGTTTCTTGTTCAATCTTAGAAGTGTTATTTATAACTGTTTTCATCAAACATCCCTCATTTCAATTTATTCTGTCACATTGTATCATTTTAATGTCGGATCATTATAAAAATGATAGATTATATCATACTATATATAAAATTTGAGGCTGAGACAATTTATGTCTCAGCCTCAATATTTATGGTCAATAGATACATATCTATTGGTTATCAGTTATTAAAATTTACCTTTTTTAAATGCTAAACCAATACCACCAAGTTTGAATACTGCACGTGTATCGATTACTTTTTTCATAAATGCAGCTTTTTTGCCTTGGATATCTTTACCATAAACAACACCAACGCCATCGTTAGCACCTAAAGAACATACTGTACCACGATCAACATATTCAAACTCTTGAGTAGGTTGACCTTCTAAAATATTTTTAATGTTCTTAGCAGTGTGCTCGCCTTCTTGCATAGCAATTTGTGCTGTTGTAGGTAATGGGCGTTCTTCACCAGCTGGAATAAATGCAGAACAATCACCTATTACAAAAATATCATTATAACCATCGATTGTTAAATCTTGATTTGTAACGATACGGCCGCGTTTAACGCCTTCGAATGATTCTTCCATTAACTTACTACCACGAACACCTGCTGCCCATACAACTGTATTTGCTTCTAATTGTTGTTCTTCATCATTAACTTTAACTACGAAACCTTTTTCATTTGCAGCAACAATCGGTGTAGCAATTTTAAATTCAACACCTTTACTTTCTAAATAACTAACTGCATGGTTTACTAATTCATCAGAGAATTGAGGTAACATTTTTGGAGCAGCTTCTACACAAGTAATTTTAACTTTTGTTTGATCTACACCATATTTGTTACATAACTCAGGGATACGGTCAGTTAATTCACCTAAGAATTCAACACCTGTAAAACCTGCACCACCAACGATAATAGCTAAATCTTTATCATCTTTATTTTTAGAAGCAGCGTAGTTAGCAAATTTATCTTCAATATGGCGCGCTAATTTACGTGCAGTTAAAATATTTTCGATTTGGAAAGCATGATCTTTCATACCTTTAATACCAAATGTTTCACTTTCGAAACCTAAAGCAACAACTAAAATATCAAAATCAAAGATTCCTGCATCAGTTTCTACTTTTTTAGCATTGCGATCAATTTTTGTAACTTCTGCTTTAATGAAGTTTACTTTATTCTTATTGATTACGCTTTCAACTGGATATAAAACATCTTCATAACTAATTGTTCCAGCTGAAGCTTCATGTAACCAAGTTGCTTCATAGTGATAATCATTCTTATTGATTAATGTAATTTCAGCTTCATCAGCTGAAAGTTGCTTTTGTAATTTGGTAATAGTTTGTAACCCAGCGTAACCAGCGCCTAAAACTAAAACTTTTTTACGTTCTTGAGCCATTTCATTCACCTAAGCTTTCATAATTTTTTTGTTGCGATCGTCTTTTTATAATTTACTGATTTACATAGAAATTCACAAAAAAGACATTTTTCATCCAACACTAATTTTATAGTTTTTATAGTTTATTTTCAAGCCGAAACGCATATATTGTTTATTTTTTCACATAAACAGATAAAAGACTATAGTTCTAACCACATTTAGTCGAACTATAGTCCATAAACACTCGGTTTAAAATTTTTAACAATCTTCTGGAGAACCAGAAACTTTTGCAGTTCTGAATGAACTTCCACAACCACAAGATGCAATTGCATTTGGATTGTCTATTTGGAAGCCACCGCCCATTAACGATTGCTTAAAATCAATTTTTGTACCTTCCAATACTGGTATATCATATTTATCAACTAGCACTTTGACACCGTGAAATTCAAATATTTCATCATTTTCACTAGGTTCAGCTTCTGCAGACATACCATACGTTAATCCTGTGCAACCGCCACCATTAACTTTGATTTTCAAAAAGCCATCTGGCATATCATTCTGTTCCATCATATCTTTAACTTCGTATGCTGCCGCTTCTGTTAGTTCAACTACTGCCATTGAAATTACCTCCCTAAAAAATCCATGTTTCTTCTATATGTGAATAAATATTTTGTAATAAGTCGTCTGGTGATTCTCCTTCAACAATATCACCGTTTACTAATGCATACAAGCCACTTGAGCAAATGCCACAATTTTGCAGACATCCATATTCTAAAACGTCTACACCTGGATCATTTTCAAGTTGATTATATACATAATCTCCACCTTTCGCTAAATTCGAAATGCAGAACTCAACTATTGGATTCATATTACACCCTCTCAATTAATTATCAGTTTAGTAATTATAACAAAATCACATCACTTTTGACCACTTACTAGCTTATATGAATTAATCATTCATTTTGTTGTTTTTGTAACAATTCAATTAAAACAAAACACGTTTTCGTATAAAATGCCATTCACACTAATTTTTTATATTGTTATAATCATATTGTATTTTTAAAGATTTATGTTTACAAATTACAATTCATCACGTTTATTTGTAGAAGTATATAAAAAAGCATATAATATATCTAAGTAAGCTTATTATGAAATTGGTATTTCGTTCAATGAAGACGAATATGATTTAACCAAATTGTATTTATTGACTTACATTGACGACAAGAGATAAAAATATTATTTATTAACAAAAAATAAACTGTATTTTTATCAAATTGCTCAATATATTTTTACTAAAGGGGTATCATAAATGAAAAATTTAGTACTATTGGGTGGCGGATATGGAAATATGCGCATTATGTCTCATATTTTACCATCGGCACTTCCTGAAAATTATTCTATTACATTAATTGATCGTATGCCTTATCATGGTTTAAAACCAGAATTCTATGAATTAGCTGCTGGTACTAAATCAGACAAAGATATTCGTATGAATTTTCCCGATTCAGAACGTATTAATATTGTGTACGGAGAAATCAATGATATTAATTTAGAAGATCAAATTATTTCAGTTGGCAACACAAAAGTAGATTATGACGAATTAGTCATTGGACTTGGTTGCGAGGACAAATATCATAATGTCCCAGGAGCAGCAGAATACACACACAGTATCCAAACGTTATCAAGTTCACGGGAAACATTTCATCATATCAGTGAATTACCAAATGGAGCAAAAGTGGGTATTGTAGGTGCGGGTTTAAGTGGCATCGAATTAGCGAGCGAACTTCGCGAAAGCCGTAAAGATTTGCAAATATACTTATATGATCGAGGAGAACGTATTTTACGTCGTTTTCCAGAAAAGCTAAGTCGTTATATAGAAAATTGGTTTAAAAAGAACGATGTAACGGTAGTTCCAAATTCTGATATTAATCGTGTGGAACCTGGTAAAATTTTCAATAACGATGTACCTGAACCATTGGATTTAATCGTATGGACTGCTGGCATTCAACCTGTGGAAATTGTTAGAAATTTACCAATTGATATTAGCAGAGATGGCCGTGTCATCCTAAACCAATACCATCAAGTCCCAACCTATAAAAATGTATACGTAGTTGGCGATTGTGCAGATTTACCTCATGCACCTAGTGCACAACTTGCTGAAGTTCAGGGAGACCAGATTGCTGATGTTATGAAATTACAATGGCAAGGTAAACCTCTACCAGAAAAAATGCCAGAACTCAAAGTTCAAGGCTTCTTAGGTTCCCTTGGTGATAAAAAAGGGTTTGCTTACATCATGGATAGAACCGTTACGGGTCGTTTAGCTTCAATCTTAAAATCTGGTGTGCTATGGTTATACAAATATCACAATGGATAAATTTTAATCAGTAATTATAAAGACACGTCTTCCTATACTTTATTAACATGCGTAAAAAGTATAGGTACGTGTCTTTTTAAAAAATAATTAAATTAATGCGCATCCATAAATTGAGTGATATCTCTCAATTGTACATACCCATCTGAAACGTATTCATCATTCATCGTTACAAGCGGATAGAACAATTCATCATCTTGAATACGCTCAATATATTGTTGATCATGATCAGTTAAATTTTCAGTATCCTTTTCTATATCAATATACGTAAACTCAAATTGGATATCTGGATACTTTCTTTTGAGCAATGGTTGCAACCAATCAAAAGTATTACGCGCTGTTGGCGCATTAACACAGCTTGCACAAACAACATCTGCACCATAAACGACTACACTTACTTTATTCATTTTACTTATCCCCTTTTGTCTCGATTGATAGATTTTTCTTTATATATCTATTATAATAAAAAGATAGACAGAAAATGAAATAATATACTTGAAAGGAGGCATTTCCATGCCAACTGAAAACGTAACAATGTTTGATCAAGTAGCAGAAGTAATTGAAAAACTACGTCCATTCTTACTACGTGATGGCGGCGACTGTTCGCTAGTAGATGTAGAAGATGGCATTGTTAAACTTCAATTGCACGGTGCATGTGGTACATGCCCAAGTTCAACAATCACATTAAAAGCAGGCATCGAACGTGCTTTACATGAAGAAGTACCTGGAGTAGTAGAAGTAGAGCAAGTATTCTAGTTGATCAACTTATAAATAAATTAAACAACAAAAACGTCAAATTTTATAGAATTCTTCGTTTATGAATCTTTCATCAAATAGCTGATTTATAACAAAATGCACTTTCATTTAAACATGAAAGTGCATTTTTATATTAAAACCAGAAATAAAATTGAAAATTGTATGATAGCGAAGTGATTTGACTTTATTGCTTAAATTTATACAAGTCATTCCTGACGTAATCAGCACGCTGTTCATTTTTAATCAAAGGCAGAACCGATAAATAAAATCAGTAAACACGATAGAAAATCCATAGTTGCGATTTCCTATCCTAGTCAACATTTTAATCATCATTCAAATCATTCATCCTTAATTTGAAAGTAGTTATTTGCGCATGTGCTGAGCAATGTGCTCACTAATATAAACCCAACCTTTCCATCCTATATGGACGGCATCACTGATAACATAAGGTTCATAATCTTTATCTGTCATGTCGTAAATTTTCCCGCCACGACTAATAACTGTGTTCTTAATTTTATTATATACTTTCTGACGTTTTTCTTTATTTACACCTATGTGATCGTACCATTTTCCATTTGATGGAAGACTAATATATTCAATATCAGCACCAGCCTCTCGCATAGTATCTACCAATAACTCCAAATCTTTAAATTCTGGAGAATTACTATTAAATTCATAATCTCTGTTCACTTTACGCTTATGCTTTTTTATTAATTGCCAATACTCATCTCTAATTTTAAATATATTTGATTGTGAATGTTTAGCACCATAGTATTCAGCTTTATTGCGAAGCATCCCCCAACTGTCATCTTGTGCAGTTACCGGTGTAATGTCTGCTAACTCAGTATTTGCAAGAGGTAAATTCGACTTTATTGCTTCAATTTTTTCAAATTGATTCATTTTAAATGATGATACATATTGGTCATTGTCACTAATTTTACCTTTAGCTACTTTTTCTAAATAGTTTCGATTTTCTACATTTTTAAATCTTAATAAACGTTTGGCATAGCGCTGTTTAAGTTCTGGGCTTAAATGCTTTTGCTTAAATAAGCGGTTCAACTGTGCTTTAGACATACGTGCATCAAAATTTTTATTAGTTAATCCATGGTTTGTAAACCATTGCGGCGATATAATAAGTGACATTTTCTTTCCTTTTAAATGATCATATTGTGAGGCTAATTCCACAGCATTAATTAAATCTGTAGAACCACCTGTGCCAATTAGAAATGGTTGCTTAGCATGCATATTGTTATCGCGCAACAATATAGATGGATTAAACGGGTCATCTTTCCCAAGTTCACTAGAACCGTAAATTGGATAAAAATGATTCGACTTAAACATCTGCTCTTGGATTAACGTACCTTTTAACACTTGATCTGATAATGAAGTACGTTGATTATCTAACGTTTTCTGAGTAATTAATCCACTAAACCAACTAGAAGGTAATATTAAGAAAATCCCAAATAAACATAAACTGATGATAATTGGTATAAAATGTTTTAATTTCATCTTAATTCTTCTAATACCGCTGCAATCTTATTTGGTGTTGCCCATTCATCTCTGTCAAAGTCCATAATTGAAACCTCAATATCTAATTTGTTTTGAATTTCTAATAATAAACCGACCGTTTGGAATGAATCTATAATACCTTCTTCAAATAATTCAATGTCAGGGTTTTCTTTCACGATATTATTTTCAGTGACTTCAACTAATAAATCTAATACTTGTTCTTTAAATTCCATTATTATTCCTCCTAATTTTAAAACAGTTTTCCTGAAAAAATCAGAAAACCAAATGTTACAAAATGAAATGTTACAACAATACTCAAAGCAGTTGTAAACTGGTTCTGCCAACGTGGACGATGTTTTTTTCTCCATTTTTCATAATAGCCATATCCAATAAATAATGCTGCATGATACAACCCATACAAAATGTAATAAAGTTCTATACCATGCCATATGCCCATTATTAAAAAGTTTAAGAAAAAGGCTATATTCGACATTGCAAATTGACTTTTTAGTAATTTTTTCTTTGACATAAAAAATAATGACCGCATATAAATACAATCTCTAAACCAAAATGATAGTGACATATGCCATCTATTCCAAAAATCTTTAATATTTTTAGCTTTAAATGGCTGGTTAAAGTTTTGTGGCGTTTGAATACCATAAATATAGCTAAACGCAATAGCAAAAAGTGAATATCCTGCAAAGTCAAAAAATAAATATAAACTGTATGCGTACATATATAACCATTTTGTGATAACACCAGAAAAATCGAGCATTAATGGATTAATTGCAAATGTTTGTATCAAATAAGCAATAATATATTTGTATAAAAATCCAAGCATAATGTAATGTATTGCTTTGACAAATAAACCATTATAGTCACTTCCACTCAGAATTTTATTGTCATCTTTCACAAAACGTTTGTAACGATCAATTGGTCCTGAGGAAATGGTTGGAAAAAACGATATAAACTGTACGACTTTCCAAAATTTAATCTCTTTGATTGAGCCATCTCTAATTTCCATTAATAGTTGAACACTTTTAAAAGTAACATACGAAATGCCTAAAAATCCGATGAATTCTATGACTTTACTCTCATGTAGTTTTAACTGTGCCATTCCAAACCACGAACTTTGCATAACTTTCACAACAATAAGTGGCAAAACAGAGAGAAAAATAACCGATATAAATTTTGCTGTTGTATTATTTTTAGCACGAGAATTCCAGTAATATATGATAATCAACACTTGCCAAATTAAATAAAGGATAAAATTTATCAGTTCTAAACTCAAAAAAGCTTGTCCAAATAGATGATGCTTATTCGATGAAAATATTAATATAATCATGACTGCTGTACTCAAACCATTATAAATTTTGCTCTGCTTACCCATAAATCCTAATATAATAACTGGTAACAAAATAACAAATGCTATAAGAAAGAATGTAAAATCGCCGTATGGAATCATTTCTCTATAGCCTCAGCAATCTTTTTACGATCTAATTTTCCATTCATCGTAAGCGGTAATTTCTTCATATATATTAACTTTTTAGGAATCATATATTCGGGCAATACATGTTTTAATTCCGTTTTTATTTCATGAGTTAAAGTTTGAACGTCTTCGTGGGTTTCGCAATCACTTAAAATAACTGCAGCATTTAAATGAATGACTTTGTTATTTTTATAAGTTGGTACAACAACTGCATCTCTGATTTTTGCTAACTTTCGCAATTGAAACTCTATTTCTTCTAATTCCATACGATAGCCGTTTAATTTAATTTGATAATCTATTCTTCCATTAATAAACCATTGGTTATCAATCAATTGTGCTTTGTCACCAGTATAATAAGATTTCTCACCATCCAATTTGGTAAATACTTTTTTTGAACGTATGTCATCTTTGACATACCCTTCACTTACGCATTTACCTGAAATGATAAGTTCACCTTCGTCGGTTAACGATAACTTCGTTCCCGGTTGAGGTATACCTACTGGTAATGGATTATATTGATTTAAAACTTCATCTGTAACTAATATACTTGTGACTGCTACCGTAGCTTCTGTAGGGCCATATGTATTGTAAATGTATGCAGATGGGAACCGTTGAAGCAATAGTTCTGCTGTTTTATGTGCCAAAATCTCACCACAAAAGAAAAATTCTTTCAAATTACTATAATATGTTTCCGTTAAGCGTGGCAGCATAAGACACATTTCCATAAATGAAGGCGTAGATACCCATACATTTATTTTTGCTTCTTCTAACATTTGATTTAATAATTTTGGTTTATTTATCATTACTTTATCTACTAAGTTTAAGGTTCCAGCAGTCATTAAACACGGGTATATGGACATGACAGATAAATCAAATGAAAAAGGCGCTTGATTGAGCCATTGTTGATTTGAACCAACTTGATTGAGTTCTAACATCCAATTTGTAAAAAGATTGAGACTTTCATAACTGATTTGTACACCTTTTGGTGCTCCAGTAGAACCTGATGTAAAAATAGTAAAAGCAATATCAGAATCTTTTATATTACTTACTGTGGTGTCATCTTGTTTTACACTTGATAATGAATCTTTTGAAATAAAAGAAACATGCTCTATTTCTATTTGTTCATCAGTAGTATTAAATATATATTGTGGCTCTATTTTATTTATAATTGATAGCATACGATCTTGAGGGATAGAAGTATCTAGGGGAACATAACCACAACCTGCCTTCATACTACCTACCATTCCTACAATCATATACGGGGACATATGCCCGTATAAAATCAATGGTGTTTTAGCATCTTTTAATATCATTGCAAGTTGGTTGGCTAACCGATTTAGTGCTTCATAGGTCAAAATTTCGTCATTATGTTTAACTGCAACTTGATTTGGACAGTTTTCTCCATGTCCTATTAAAGTTTGAATGATGTCTTTCATGATAGTCTCCTTAATTAAAATTCATTGTAAATAAAGTTATTGTGTGTATCACCTGTACCATAAATTAAATATAATGCAATTAATATAGTTAGGTACATTACTGTCAATAACCATGGCTTGAATTTTTGTAAAGCAGTATGTTCTTTATCGTTTTTGTGCATATTTCACCTCTAAAATTTATATAAATTCAACATTAATCATCTTCATTAAATTATTTTTTATATTTTACACCTTATTGTATATAAGTTATTCAACTTTTTCACCAATTAATTATACAATTTTTCCTACATCATTACAATTAAATATTTGTGCATATATATAACAAAATTGTTAGATAGTATATAAATAAATAGAGTATTATTTTAAAATTCAAAAAAACACACAATAAACTCATTTAAAAGAATTTATTGTGTATTAATTTTAACTATTCTAACCCAAGATATAGTAATATACATGAATGTAATGACCCTTTTTATCAAATGAGGTGAGCATCCTCGATTTATTAAGTAAGTTCAAATTACGCTATTTAATGTAATGTTCCTAAAAAATAAGCTGCCAATCACCCGAGCTAAACAGGTAATAAGCAGCTTAAATTCGTTTCAATCATTTATACAACGGGCGTTTTAGGATCTTTTTCGTCTAATACTAGCTTTATATTATCTACGCACAGTTGTATCATTCGGTCTCTTGTTATAACCGATGCACTACCAATATGTGGAAGTATCGTTGCATTGTTCATTGAGAGTAATGGATGTTGCATATCTATGGGTTCCTCTCTTAAAACATCTAAACCACATGCTTTAATTTCTTCATTTTGCAACGCCTTCACTAATGCTTCTTCATCGACAACAGCACCTCTACCGATATTGATAAAAATCGCATCTTTTTTCATCATTTTAAATGCCTTATCGTCAAATTTATCACGTGTTTCTGCAGTTAATGGTGCCGTACAAATGACAAAATCACTCTCTTTTAATAATGTTTCAAATGAAACGTATAATGCACCAAGTGCTTCTTCATCATCTTTATGTCTGGTTCTATTATGATACATTATATTCGTATTGAAACCTTTTAGGCGTCTCGCGAATGCTTTTCCAATATCCCCCATACCATAAATACCAACGTTAGCTTGATATAAATCTTTACCAGCAAATAAATACGGCCCCCAACTCTGCCATTCACCGTTTTGAACATATGTTTCCGCTTCGACTACACGTCTTGCTACTGCAAGCATTAAGGTAAATCCTAATTCTGCTGTCGTTTCAGTTAAAACACCTGGTGTATTCGTCACAACAATACCCTTACTTTGCATCAAATCAATATCTATATTATCATAGCCTACTGCCATGTTTGCTATGACTTTCAGATTTGGTGCAGCTTCAATCACTTCTTCATCCATTATTTCACTTAATGTCACAAAACAAGCAGTTGCGTCTTTTAAAGCAGTTAAAAACTTTTCTCGTGGCATAGGGGTCAATGACGCATCCCAAACTTCTACTTCACCGATGTCCTCTAATTGCTTAATAAATTTCTGTGGAATTTTTCTACTAACTACGATTTTTTGCATTCAATCACTCCTAAATTTCGAGTTCTTTGATTACTTCATTTAAGTCTTTAAAACTATATGTTGGCGGTGTTGCTTTTTGATTAACATCATCTAAAGTTGATACACCTGTTTGAACATGTATTGTATCAACATCAACATTGATTCCAGAAAGTATATCTGTATCATATAAATCACCTATCATTGCAACTTCAGAGCGATCTAACCCTAAAATTTCCAAGGCTTTATTCATAATAATAGGTTCTGGTTTACCAATAAATATTGGTTCAACACCAGTAGAGACTGACACAACGCTTGTAATCGCGCCATTACCTGGTAAGAATCCACGTTCTTTGGGAATGGATACATCTTTATTAGTTGAAATAAATTTTGCACCGTTTCGAACACCTAGCGTAGCAGTTGCTAATTTTTCATAAGTTACAGCTTCATCCAAACCAATAACTACGTAATCTACATACTCATCATCTTTTATTTTCAAATGATGTTGCGTTAACGCTTTTTCTAAACCTGAGCCACCTAACATATAGATTGAAGCGCCTGGTTGTTCATCAGCAATATATTCTGCAGTTGCTAGAGCAGACGTCACGACTTCATCTGCTGTAGCATCAACTCCCATCGCTTTTAATTTTTCTGCTACTTCTGTAGGTTCTTTGGTAGAGTTATTCGTAACAAATAAATGAGGTATTTGATGCTTGTTTAAGTATTCAATAAACTGCGCTGCACCATCAATTTTTTCATTTCCTTTGTACATCGTACCATCCAAATCAATGAGATATGCTTTGTACTGTTTCATCAAAACTTACTTCTCTCCTTTTTGTCCAAATGCTGTTATAGGCACATTTTCATTATCCAAAAATTGTATTACCTCATCGATAAATTGTTGATAATAATCAAGTGTTTTATCAAAAAGTGGTTTTAACTTTGTAGTATCGAGCTCGTCATAATAATGAACGAATTGTTTTCTAACATCTACAGTTTGGTTAATATTACTTTGAGTATCTTTAGTGATTACATTTTCTAACTCTAAAATATCGATGACATCTTTATAATTGCCTGGATCTCTTAAAATAAAGCCATCAATAATCATATTACCAATATCTACCGATGATTCGATCAACATTTGTGAAATTCTTTCAAATGCATAGTGATTATCTCTATATTTCGGATAATCATTTACCAATTGTTGTAAGTAATTTATTTTTTTATCTAACTTTTCTTTATTAACAAAATACATCTATGTCACCCCTATCATTCTCATCATACCACACCTTTGCAGTCGAATTCATTTATGGTTATACTGTAAATTAAGACTTTTTATTTCATTAAATGATTCGAATGATAAAAAACTTTAATAACTCAATGATGAAAGGGTGTTTATTATGATAGATATGTACCTCTATGACGACGATGAATCATCACAGGTACAATTTGTAGGTTTCGTCGGAGAATATAGTCGTTATGATTTAATGCTCATACAAACTGATCGCCATTTTGGAAAAACAATGGTTTTAAACATGCAAACAAATAAATTTGGCATTATTGGTACAGATGATTTAGAAGAAGAAGGCTATATTGCTTATATTTTAGGTGTAACTGAAAATGAAGGCAATGAAATCACTGAATACCTCAATCAAGTTATACAATAATTACCACGATAAACGCACATGTTTAGATAATATTGCTTGCATAAAATCACTTCAATTTGTTAGCAATTAGTTTATCCAATATTGCTAATGAAATTAATGCACATGATATGTCACAATGTCATGAATCATTCAATAATAACTGCTTGATGTAAGGCTGAATCACCTACGATAATCAGCCTTTTTCATTAGGCACCATATTTCAATCATAGAAAAAGGCTACGATACTAAACCTTAAATCTCGGTTTAATATCGTAGCCTAACTTATTAATAATATGAAACTAACTCTAAATTTACATCAACTTAGTGCTCAGTATCTTGAATTGTTGGTTGGATTTTGACATCTTGTAATTTATTTTCTTCAAAAGGTATTTCTGCATTTTCATCCTCTGTTTCAATTCGGGATTTAATCTCACTTTCAGGAACTTTTCTTAAAATAAAATACGGACATCCAAAATTGCAGTATTCTAATAAATAATCTTGAATTGTCGAAAAGCGCTTACTTAATTCAGCCTTTTTATTCGAGTCTTTATAGAATCCTTTTAACCTTAATTGATCATATCCAAAATCTCCTACAATATAATCATATTTATCTAAAATGTCTGCGTAACGATTTGCAAATAATGTTTCATCAAAACATTCTCTATATTCTTCTATAATTTCAAAATAAAAACTATTAACTTTTATCATTATACTCACCTAATCTAATTTTCATTACTCAATTTAACCACACAGTGTCTGACTTAAAAAGGTTAGTAATCTATTTTTATAATTGCTAATAAAAGACTTAGCCCAAAGTGAGTTAACGTGCGTCGTTAATTGCTCTAATTGAACTAAGTCTTTAAATACAATTTCTATATTTTAACTATTAGAATCCATGTTAAGTTGTTCTTCACCTAAGCGATGTCTTTCTTTTGCAGCTTCATTCACTTGCTCATCTGCATGATAAGAACTTCTCACAAGTGGTCCAGCTTGGCAATGTTTGAAACCTTTATCCATTGCTACTTTTCTTAATTTACCAAATTCTAATGGTGTATAGTATTTTTCAACTTTTAAGTGTTTACGTGAAGGTTGCAAATATTGGCCGATAGTCAAGATGTCTACATCATTTGCACGTAAATCATCCATTGTTTCATAAATTTCTTCGTGAGTTTCCCCTAGTCCTACCATTAAACTAGATTTTGTTGGTATATCAGGTTGTAATTCTTTAGAACGTCTTAAGAATTCTAAAGTACGGTCATAAGTCGCTCTAGCACGAACTCTTGGTGTTAAACGACGAACTGTTTCAATATTATGGTTTAAAATATCTGGTTTTGAAGCCATTAATGTTTCTAAAGCTTCGAAGTCACCACCCATATCAGATGGTAATATTTCTATTGAAGTATAAGGGTTACGCTCACGTACTTTACGTACTGTTTCAGCATAAACATTTGATCCAGCATCTCTTAAATCATCACGTGCAACCGCTGTTATAACAACATGTTTTAAATTCATTAATTCAACAGATTCTGCCACACGCTCTGGCTCATCTAAATCTAACTCATTTGGCAATCCGGTTTTAACCGCGCAGAAACGACATGCACGCGTACAAACTGCACCTAAAATCATAAATGTCGCAGTACGACGCTCGCCCCAACATTCATGTATGTTTGGACATTTTGCTTCTTCACACACTGTATGTAAGTTCTTTTCTCGCATCATTTTCTTAAGACCAGTGTAGTTTTCGTTAGTATTCAGTTTTATTTTCAACCAATCTGGTTTACGTAAAATTTCTTCATTTTTAGTAGCCATAACCGTACAATTCCTCCTGATTTCAAATCTGTAATCATTATAACGAAAATCGGATTAAATTAAAACGTAAAATGTAATATTTTAATATTCGAGCAATTTATCTTTATAAATATCTCTTAAAAATTCTGGCATTAAGTAATCTATAGATTGTTCTTTAAGCGTTGGGAAATAACGACCAAATGTATACATATCAACAGTACCTAGCACATAACTTTTATCGTCTTCAATTTCTTCTCCGTTGATAAAATATCTTGCTTCAGATTCGATTAATCCTAAATTATAAAGTATATAACCACCAAATATATCTCCTCTAAAACCTAAACCTTGTGCATGTTCATTTAGATATTCTTGCTTTTGACTTTTAATGATTATATTTTTTAATTCTAGACCGTTTAAGCGGATGCGAACAGCATTAATAGGATGAGGTAACATTTGATGTATATCAAATTCCGTCACTTGATCCGCTGAAATACCTTTTACAATCAATCCTGCATTAATAATTGTGCAGTCAGCATTCGTAAATTCAAATATACTTTCAGCTAACATATAAGACGTCTTTGTTATTACATCTGTCCTTCTCTGCAAATCAACTGGTCTATTAATAACTGGATCGCTTAACAGTGCTTTACCTTCTTTTTCGAAATGTGTTTCTACTTCCGGCAAAGTGTCTACTGGATAAATCACTGCTTGTTTATCTACAACTTTTTTTTGGTCTATCTCTAATGTTACTTCACCTAAAAAGTGACCATATTTACCAGCAGCTGCCATTAGCACACCATTATTCATTTCACCATTTTCAAAATAATGATGTGTATGACTACCCAATATTAAATCAATTTCAGGAATTTCTTGGCATAATTTTTCATCAAAAAACACACCCACATGACTCATAATAATCAATAAGTCATACGCATCTTGATGTGCGCTAATTTCATCTTTAATCGCTTCTAATGGATTCGTAACAACCCAATCCAAAGCCCTATAAAATGGTGTGAATGGCGCAGTGGCTGCAACAAATAAGATTCTCACACCTTCAATCTCTTTGATGATTGATGATGTAATATTTCGAGGTAAGTCACCCTGTTCGTCAAAAACATTTGCACAAGTTACATCAAATTCTGCATTGTCATAAAGTGTGTTTAATGCATCATGTGATATTGTCATACCTTCGTTATTACCAATAGTTGCTATATCACAATGTGCTTGATTTAAAAGCTCAACATTTTTGATTCCCATAGTAGCTTCTGTAACAGGAGCAGATAAATCTACATGGTCTCCAATATCTAAATAGAGCGAGGGATGATTTAATTTTGGTCTCTCTTGAGCTAAATATTCGGAAATACGAGCATACTCATGCAAATGACTGTGAATATCATTTGTATGGTAAATAGTTAATTTCACCTTGGTACCCTCCTCTTAGTTTATAAAAATGACTTAATAATTAAATATAGTCCCATTATAAGCATAACTGTTCTTAATAACATAACCACAGTATTTGATTGTATGGATTGATTGACTTTTACACCAATTTTCGCACCCAAATAGCTAGAGATGATTAATACAATAGAATATACCCAAGCTACATGTCCTTGTGCAATATGTCCAATAGAACTCATCACGCTGGAAAAGAATATCATCATCATACTTGTACCAACTGCGACATGTGGTGGAAATCTAAAAACAATTAACATTAGCGGTGTCATAAGTGCACCACCACCAATACCAAACAATCCCGTCAAAACACCTATAAATAACGTTGATATAAATGCCACAATTGGCGGAACACTATAATGATGTATTTTTCCATAACCGTCTACATATGTACGCTCATACTTAGGCTTAATAAACATTTTCATTGGTTTTATATTATTTCTTATCATAAGCAGAATTGCTACGAATATTAAGAAAATACCAAAATATAAATTAAAAGAATCTAAAGTTAAAAAACGACTTAAAATTGATCCAACCAAAGAGCCTGGTAACAAACCAAATAAAAAGATGGAACCATTTTTGACGTCAACTTGTTTCGTTTTTAAATAACCTAATGTTGACGATAGTCCTGTCACGATTAATATTAATGAAGATGTTCCTATGGCAATCTGAGGTGTGATGCCATGTAGTAAATCATTTTCTACGCCCAAATAAACTAAAGTTGGGACGATGATAATACCGCCACCAATGCCCACAAGTGAACCCAATATGGCTGATAAACCACCAATTAAAATCAAAATGATTATTGTTAACATATCTGACCGCTCCTAAAATAATTTTAATTGTTGTGGTGCTAAGCCTTCATAATCAATGCCTAATAATGTTTGGTATGTTTTAGCATTTTGTGCAGCATGACCACCGGAGTTATTATTAAACACGACATAAATATTTTTAGCTTTTTGTTCTAATAATTTCACTTTTTGCGCTAAATCATTAAGTTCTTGCTTATTATAATCATACAAATATCTAACGTCTCTCCAAGCTTCATCCGTCATGTCTTTTTTTGTCCATCCATGTTCGTTTCTACCATGATAACGCACAAATGCTGTTTCGTTTGTAATACGATTGACTAATGGTATAGAACCTTGGCCTACTTGTGGTTCATCACATACCGCATGTATCATGTCATGTTCAGTTAAAAAAGCTAATGTTTCTTCTTTATACTTATCATTAAACCAGGATTGATGTCTAAATTCTATACAGACAGGAAAATCCTTCAACTGTTCTCGTACATATCGAATATATTTAATGTTTTGAACTGTGCAGTCAAACCAAGGTGGAAACTGTACTAATACCATCGCTAACTTTTTTTCAGATTTTAATGGCGCTAACATCGCTTTAAACTGATCAAAAAGTATTTGTCTTGATTCAGCAAAATCATGATAATCTGCATGAAGTGTTAATGCCTGATGAATTTTAACAATAAATTGAAACCTCTCAGGCGTTTCTCTTATCCATTTCCTAATATTTCTTTCAGGTTGTATCGCATAATACGATGCATCTAATTCTACAATGGGAAAATGACTTGCATATGTAATCAACTTATCTGATTTACGTTGCAAATCTTCATACAAAATATCATGGTCACCCCAACCTGTTAAACCAATATTTATCATAGTATCACCAGTTACATGATACCATAGATGATTTATAAGATTCACTTGATTAAATTTTATTCTTCAATTATTTCAACGGTTAAAGTTAAGAAAATCAACGGTCATTTTAAAAGATTCAATAGATACAAAAATCAAAAAAGTTGCTATCATTTATTAAATAGCAACTTTTATTAAAACATCTAAAGATTAATCATCATTGAGTATGCGTTCTGTTTCTTGTACGATATCAGCTATCAATTGAGCAGCTGAATTCGGTTGGGATAACCTTGGACTTTGTCCGCTCCATAAATGCGTCCATTGTTCCTTACCTAAATCAGCAGCAGTTTTACGAATACTATTCGTCAATTGATTTTGAATAGGATAATCTGGAATATCATCAGCATAACTTTCCATCTTGTGTATAAATTCATTATCGATACCTCTAGCTGGTTTTCCCGTAAAGGCTTTTGTGATAACAGTATCTGTTTCTTTGCTCTGCTGTATTGCATTTTTATATAATGTTGAAGCTCCACTTTCTTCTGAAGTTAAAAATGCTGTTCCCATTTGTACAGCCTCAGCACCTAGCACCATACTTGCAACCACACCACGTCCATCCATAATGCCTCCTGCTGCTATAACTGGAATAGATATATTATCCACGATTTGTGGAATCAATGACATGGTACCAACCAATGGCGTGTGTTCACCAGAAGTCACAGTGAAAGAACCTCTATGACCACCCGCTTCACTACCTTGAGCAATAATCGCATCCATTCCTGCGCTTTCATTGGCTTTCGCTTCTTCAACAGAGGTTGCTGTGCCTACCACAGTAATCTGACGCGCTTTCAATTTTTTGATAATATTTTGATTTGGGATCCCAAAAGTAAATGATACTACAGGAACCCCTTTTTCAATCACCATATCTATGGCATCGTTAAATTGCTGTTCTTCACTAATATCAATCACAGGTTCCTCTAAGTTTAAAGCTTTTCTATAAGGTTTTAACCATGCATTCATGTGTTCTACATTTTCTGGAATATATAATTGTTCACTTGGAACAAATAAATTAACGGCAAAGGGTAAGTCAGTTAATTCTTGCACATAAGTTATCTCAGAATCTAATTTTTCTGGAGTAAAATAACCTGCTCCAATCGTACCAAGTCCACCACTATTACTGACAGAAGCTACTAATTCCGGTGTCGTACTACCTGCCATACCTGCCTGTATGATTGGAAGCTTGATATTCAACATTTTGGTCACCTTTGATGAAAAGTGCATACAAAACACTCCTTTTATTGAAATACAATAACCTAAATATCATTGAAAATTTATTACTAAAGTTTTTATTTTTTATTATAAGCTTGCATTTGTGCGTCTAATTTTTCTCGTTCTTGTTCATCCATTTCATCTTCAATTTCCATACCTAGCATCTCTTCAATCAAGTCTTCATGAGACACAATGGCATCTGTGCCACCAAATTCATCTAATACAATCGCTAAATGTTTGCGCGACACAGTCATTTTTCTGAGCACCCATTCTGCTCTATTATGTTCATTCACAAATAAAGGTTCTGAAGTATATTGTAAAATATCATTTGACTTTTCTTTACTCCATGCTAACAAATATTTTGAATGGAAAATGCCAATAATATGATCGATATCACCATCATATACTGGATAACGTGTATATGGATTCGTCACGACAGTATCATATGCATCTTCATAAGATATATCAGCCGGAAACGCGGTTACATTAATCCTCGGTGTTGTATCAATATTGGTTATTTTTAATTGTTCAAAATCCATAACACCTTGGATTCGATTTCGTTCCATTTCATTAAATGCACCTTCGCTACCTGCAATTGTAACCATCTGTCTAATTTCTTCTTTTGATAACCGTTGTTGATCTTCTTGTCCTTTGGAAAGTAAATTATTAATCATATCCGTTAACCAGTTTAACAATTTCGTAATTGGTTTAAATATTATGACAAAAAATGCAATTGGCGTGTAAACCAATCTAGACATACGATCTGGATAAGTTGCAGCAACAGATTTTGGAATTACTTCAGAAATAATGATGATAGCAACCGTTGTCACTGCAGTAGCTATACCAACGTTCACGCCAATATCCACTGCTAAGACTGTCACCAATGTAGGTAAAATAATATTCGCAATATTATTTCCAATTAAAATTGTAGTAATAAACTCACTGGGTTTTGTAAGTAGTTTTGATAATTTAGCGGATTTTTTATCTCCATTTTCAGCTTCAGTTTGTATTTTCATCCTATTTGCAGCAGTTAAAGCTGTTTCACTACCAGAAAAGAAGAATGAAGCAAATAAAAGTATGATTATAGCAATAATCATATCAGCATAACTCCTTTTTGTATTCTATAAAATTTTAAACGATATGTATCAATTCCCTCATATTACAATGCATAAACGCATTTCTAACTATTAGAACTACGTTTTCAAAACAATACGAATAAAAAAACACGAGGTGATACAAATTTGAATCCCAAAAGTATACGGGTATCAAAATAGTATCACTCGTGTTTTATATTTAATCATTTACTGTAAAACCAAATTTTTGATTATCAATTTTTAGCCGATTGAACCTTCCATTTCAAATTTGATAAGACGATTCATTTCAACAGCATATTCCATTGGAAGCTCTTTAGTAAATGGTTCAATGAAGCCCATAACGATCATTTCTGTAGCTTCTTCTTCAGAAATACCACGGCTCATTAAATAGAATAATTGTTCTTCAGAAACTTTTGATACTTTAGCTTCATGTTCTAATGAAATATTATCATTAAATACTTCATTGTATGGAATTGTATCTGAAGTTGATTCATTATCTAAAATTAAAGTATCACATTCAATGTTTGAACGTGCACCTTTAGCTTTACGACCAAAGTGTACGATACCGCGATAAATTACTTTACCACCGTCTTTAGAAATTGATTTAGATACAATCGTAGATGAAGTGTTAGGTGCTTTATGAATCATTTTTGCACCAGCATCTTGAACTTGACCTTTACCAGCGAAAGCAATGGATAACGTACTACCTTTAGCACCTTCACCCATAAGTACACAGTTTGGATATTTCATCGTTAATTTAGAGCCTAAGTTACCATCAACCCATTCCATATTACCATTCTCATGTACTAATGTACGTTTTGTAACTAAGTTATAAACGTTATTAGCCCAGTTTTGAATTGTAGTATAACGCACATGGGCATCTTTGTGGACGATAATTTCAACTACAGCTGAGTGTAGTGAACTTGTTGTATAAACCGGAGCCGTACAACCTTCTACATAGTTAACTGAAGCACCTTCATCTGCAATGATGAGTGTACGTTCAAATTGTCCCATGTTTTCAGAATTAATACGGAAATACGCTTGTAATGGCGTATCTAGCTTAATATTTTTCGGTATATAAATGAATGAACCACCAGACCAAACAGCTGAATTAAGTGCTGAGAACTTATTATCTCCAGCTGGCACAACTGTTGAGAAATATTGTTTAAATAGGTCTTCATTTTCTTTTAATGCAGTATCAGTATCTTTAAAGACGATACCTTTTTCTTCAAGTTCTTTTTCCATATTGTGATAAACAACTTCGGATTCATATTGGGCTGAAACACCAGCAAGGTATTTTTGTTCAGCTTCAGGGATACCTAATTTATCAAATGTACGTTTGATTTCTTCAGGCACTTCATCCCATGAACGTTCAGTTTGTTCAGATGGCTTAACATAATAAGTGATATCATCAAAATTCAATTCTGATAAATCGCCACCCCATTGAGGCATAGGCATTTTGTAGAATTGTTTTAATGCTTTCAATCTATAATTAAGCATCCATTCTGGCTCTTCTTTCATATTTGAAATTTCACGGACGATATTTTCTGTTAAACCGCGTTCTGATCTAAAAATGGAAACATCTTCATCATGGAAACCATATTGGTAATTACCCACATCAGGTGCTTTTTTAGCCATTTAAATCACTCCTTTTATATATTAAAACGACTCGCGTCAAGACAACTTCGTTTGTAGTTACATCGTATTACAACTAATCTTGGTGTTATGTCTAGTGTGAATGGAAATTTACACAATGTCAACGTATCAACATGGATTAGTCTTCTGTATTTCCTTCTTTTTCAACTGTACCTTTTTCTAAAGCTTTCCAAGCCAAAGTAGCACATTTAATTCTAGCTGGGAATTGAGAAACGCCTTGCAGCGCTTCAATATCTCCCATTGCTTCACTGATTTCATAATCTTCACCAAGCATCATTTTTGTGAATTCTTGACTCATTTGCATTGCTTCAGCTAAAGAGTGACCCTTTACTGCTTCAGTCATCATTGAAGCACTAGACATTGAAATTGAACAACCTTCTCCATCAAATTTTGCATCTTTGATAAAACCATCTTCAATATCAAACGTAAGATGAATGCGATCCCCACAAGTTGGATTATTCATATCAACTGTCATTGCACCAGTATCTAAACGCCCTTTATTTCTAGGGTTTTTATAATGATCCATAATGACTGAACGATACAACTGGTTTAAATTATTAAAATTCATATGAGAAAAACTCCTTCGTTTGCTTCAAGGATTCTACTAATTGATCAATATCTTCTTTAGTATTATAAATATAGAAACTTGCACGTGCAGTTGACGATTGATTCAACCATTTCATCAATGGTTGCGCACAGTGATGGCCTGCTCTAACTGCAACACCTTCAGTATCCACTGCAGTCGCTACATCATGAGCATGAACATCAGCCATATTGAACGTTATAACACCCGCACGTCTGTCTTTTGGTGGCCCATATATTTCTATACCTTCAATTTCAGACATCTTATCATAAGCATACGTCGTCAATTCATGTTCATGTGCTTGTATCGCATCAAAACCTAGGTTTTCAATATAACGGATTGCTTCAGCCAAACCAATCGCTTGCGCAATTAATGGTGTACCCGCTTCAAATTTCGTAGGTAAATCAGC
The DNA here is from genome assembly GCF_017892545.1 of Staphylococcus sp. GDY8P67P. NCBI lineage: Bacteria > Bacillati > Bacillota > Bacilli > Caryophanales > Staphylococcaceae > Staphylococcus > Staphylococcus sp. GDY8P67P. Next base: position 39,497 of record NZ_JAESLH010000019.1, on the reverse strand, counting down.
CCATGAAGCATCATATTTTTCAACAAAGTCAATCATATCTCCGCCAAACTCGACTGGCTCCATCTTATCTAGCAAGGCACGTTTACCATATAATACTCCGATACCCGTAGGTCCTAGCATTTTATGGCCACTAAAACTATAAAAATCAACATCTAGTGATTGCATATCTAAATTCATATGTGGCGCTGCTTGTGCACCGTCTACGCTTACGATAGCACCATGTTCATGAGCAATATCAGTAATAGTCTTAATGTCATTAATTGTACCTAATACATTTGAAACGTGTGTAATAGCGACAATTTTTGTATTATCATTAATTGTTGCTTTTATATTTTCAATTGTAAGTTCACCATCATCTGTCATTGGAATGAATTTTAAAGATGCATGCTTACGCTTAGCCAATTGTTGCCAAGGCACGATATTGGCATGATGTTCCATTTCAGTGACTACAATCTCATCACCTTCTGAAATATTCGCATCTCCATAACTATGTGCAACAATATTAATTGATGCTGTAGTACCACGAGTGAAGATAATTTCTTCAAAATATTTTGCATTAATAAAACGTCTGACTGTTTCACGTGCGCTTTCATAACCATCAGTTGCTAATGATCCAAGTGTGTGTACACCACGATGTACGTTAGAGTTATAACGCTTATAATAATCCGCTATAACATCAATAACTTGTATTGGTGTTTGACTAGTAGCAGTTGTATCTAAATAAGCAAGGCGATTATTGTTAACTTTTTGGTTGAGAATTGGAAAGTCTTTTAATATTTCGTTAACATTTAATGATTGGGTCAAATTATCCACAGACCTTTCTTAATTTAAAAAATCAATAAAGAAACCGTAGCAATTTAAGAAATACAACAAACTAACGTATATTATTTCATTTAATCTGAGCTTTTTGTAGTCATGTTCAATAACATTCTCTTAATCTTATTTTGCTGCGGATTCAATTGTATTCAGTGTTTATTATTTATTAACTTTTAATTCGATGACTTCACGTAACTTACGTTGAACATCTTCGATTGGCAATTCACGTACAACTGGGTCCAAGAAACCATGAATAACGAGACGTTCAGCTTCTTGACGTGAAATACCACGGCTCATTAAATAATACAATTGTTCAGGATCGACACGACCAACTGATGCAGCGTGACCAGCCTCTACATCATCCTCATCGATAAGTAAGATAGGGTTCGCATCTCCTCGTGCTTTCTCAGATAACATCAGAACACGAGATTCTTGGTTCGCAATAGATTTCGTACCGCCATGTTTAATATAACCAATACCATTAAATACTGTTTGCGCACCTTCTAACATTACACCATGTTTTAAGATGTAACCATTTGTTTCTTTACCATATTGAACAATTTTAGAAGTTAAATTAATTTTTTGGCTACCAGTACCAACAACAACTGATTTGAGTTCACTTTCAGAACGGTCACCAATTAAATTCGTTGTATTATCAATGATTTGGCTACCTTCGTTCATTAAACCTAACGCCCAGTTGATAGTGGCATCTGCTTCAGTAACACCGCGACGAATAATATGCCCAGTGAAACCTTTATCTAAATAATCTACTGAACCGTATGTGATTTTCGAATTAGCACCAGCACTCACTTCTGAAACAATGTTAAGTTGATTGCCTTCTCCACTGGCGATTGATAAGTAGTTCTCTACATACGTCACTTCAGCACTTTCCTCAGTTGCAATAATGACATGATTAAAGAAACTGGCATTTTCATCGTCATGCAATACTACATATTGAATTGGATGCTCAACTACTACATTTTTTGGAACATATACAAATACGCCACCATTTAACAATGCAGTATGTAGTGCAGTCAATCTATGTTCATCAACTGTAACAGTTTCATTCATAAAATATTTTTTCACTAAATCTGGATGGTTTATTAATGCATCTGCTAAGCCTTCAACGATAACCCCATCATTTTGAGCTGAATCAGAAACTTTTGTGAACGCTAAAGTATTATTATGTTGAATAACCAAATTTTCAGTGTTTTCAACATCAATTATCTCTCTAACTTCACTTGGCAATTCTTCTAATGACTCATATACGCTACCTGTTGTTTCATGTTGTTTAAATGAATCAAAGTCCCATCTCGTGATTTTTGTTTTATCTGGTTTTGGCATTTCTAAAGTTTCAGTTAATTTCAACGCTTCTTTACGTAATTCAGTTAACCAAGAAGGTTCATTATGGGCTTGTGAATATTCAACAAGTTGTGCTTCAGAAATGTTCAAAGTTTCAGTCGTCATACTTTTTTCCTCCCATTTGATGATTGTATGATTTAACTCATCGGTATAAATCAAAACCTAAATCTTCATCTATAATATTTTTTCATATGAATTAAGACTTATTCTGCAGCATTAAACTCTTCTTTAACCCATTCATAACCTTCTTCTTCAAGGCGTTTCGCTAATTCAGGTCCTCCTGAAGTAACAATTTTACCACCGTACATAACATGTACATGGTCAGGTGTAATATAATTTAATAGTCGTTGATAGTGCGTAATGATTAATGAACCAAACGTTTCTCCGCGCATTTGATTGATGCCTTTTGAAACTACTTTTAATGCGTCAATATCAAGTCCTGAGTCTATTTCATCTAAAATAGCAAATTTAGGTTCTAACATCATTAATTGAAGAATTTCATTACGTTTTTTCTCCCCACCTGAAAATCCTTCATTTAAATAACGTTGTGCCATATCTTGATCAATATCTAAAAAGTCCATTTCCTTATCTAACTTTTTAATGAATTGCATTAAGTTAATTTCTTCGCCTTCTTCACGTTTAGCGTTTATCGCTGAACGCATAAAGTCTGCATTCGTTACACCAGTAATTTCTGATGGATATTGCATAGCAAGGAATAATCCCGCTTTAGCACGATCATCAACATCTAACTCTAAAATGTTAACGCCGTCTAATAATACTTCACCTTGTGTTACCTCGTAGCTAGGATGTCCCATGATTGCAGATGATAACGTCGATTTACCTGTACCATTAGGTCCCATTACTGCATGTACTTCTCCTGTATTAATTGTTAAATTAACACCTTTAAGAATTTCTTTATCTTCAATAGACACATGTAGGTCTTTAATTTCTAATGTTGATGGCATACATATTCCCTCCGTATTATATGATATGTTTTTCCTATCCAGTTTATAATAATTTTAATCTACAGTCAAAAGACTGAGCCCTTGTTACACCTTCTAATTATAACGCAGTTGTGTTGGAATATAAACCTTTTCAAGTGCTAAATTAAAATTGTTATCAAAATACAATGATTTTTGTTAGTGCAATAAAGAATTCTTTAACTGATAATATAAGATATGATGTTCTCAACTCATTTATCCCTATATTATTCATTATGAACAAAGCATATTCTATAATCATTTATTCATTTTAACTTTTGTTTTTAATATAGTTCTAAGACAAATTGTGCTATCATTTTTAATATATTTTAGATAGAAAGGATTATGATATGTCAAAAATTAAGTGGTCAAATCTATGGAAAGGATTTGCAATGGGCACATCAGATTTAGTACCCGGTGTAAGCGGAGGAACTATCGCTTTACTTCTAGGTATTTATGATGATTTTATACGCTCTATTAGTGGAATATTTTCAAAGAAGTTTTGGGAAAGCTTAAAATTCCTGATTCCTATTGGGTTAGGGATGGTCATTGCCATAGGTTTATTAAGTAAAGTAATTAATTATCTTTTAAGTGAACATACCGTGCCAACGATGTTTTTATTTGTTGGTCTAATAGCAGGCATCATACCCTATTTATTAAACACAGCAAGAGTTAAACAAACATTTCAAACTTCTCATTATTTACTCGTTTTACTTGGTATTATAATCATTGTAGTGATTACCTTATTAAATGATGGTGATAAACATGCAGGAGAAACACTTGAATTATCAACTGGTCTTATTATTAAATATTTTATTGCAGGTGTTTGTGCTTCTAGTGCAATGTTACTCCCAGGTATTTCAGGGTCCTTTATGCTATTAGTATTTGGTGTATATGGTACTGTAATGTTTTCAATTTCAGAATTTATGTCTTTTAATTTTAACGCTGTACCTATCTTAATGATTGTAGGTATTGGAATTATTTGTGGGTTCTTATTTTCTAGTAAATTGATTCAGTACCTTTTAAACCATTACACATACTTAACATATGCCATTATCATTGGTTTTGTTGTAGGATCACTGTATGCAGTATTTCCTGGGTTACCAAGCGATGTTACTACATGGATTATTTCTATTATCACAATAATTTCAGGTTACTTTATTAGCTATAAACTTGGACATATTACGAGTGATGATTTTTAATACTTCTATGCAGAAATCATATTAATTTATCAGTAGCTTACTAAGATTTTGACTTTGAAATCACGTAATAACATTTGATTTCTCCCCATATTAAAATATTAAAAGCCCGGAATGGTAATGATTCGTTGCAATAACTAGTTAAGTAGTTTAGTTACAAATCCATACCATATCCGGGCTATTTTACATTCATGCTTATACATCAACAGCGAAATGATATATGATGAACGCTTATATATAATGACGCAACCTATATCATGATATAAGTTACGCACAATTTTAAGTTCTCCCTGTCACAGTTTGAATGATAATATAATATTGAATAACGTCTTCAATATTTTCGTGCTTTAAAGCAATTCACTCAAACATAATTTAATTTTAGTCTATAAAACTTTAATTTTCAAATATGCAATTTTTCTATATAAAATCACCTTGTAAACAAAACAAATGAATACCGCTTCAACTTAAAAGCCATTTTGTAGACCATTAAGCCCATAGAGCAATATTTCATAAGTTACTTGCATCAAATAGTTTTTGATATGAAAATATGATCATCTTGAGTGAATAAATTTAGATCAATATAACTGTTTGGACGAATTTTCCGAGTTATATTGATAATTTCACACACTGCCCTTTTACTAAATTCAAACAAAAAGAACCCTTCAACTATTGAAGTTAAAGGGTTTGTTAATTGTGTTGCTATTATTTTGCTGGTACTACGGCTCCGTCATATTTTTTATTGATGTAATCTTTAATTTCTTTAGACTGTAATACATCCATCAACGCTTTAATTTTTTTGTCGTCTTTATGGCCTTCTTTTACACCAATCAAGTTAGCATATGGATTATCTTTTGCTTTTTCTAAAACAATTGAATCATTTTTAGGACTTAATTTTTGATCAATTGCGAAGTTTGAATTGATGATTACTGCGTCAGCATCTTCTTTTTGATAAATCTTAGGTAAGTATTCTGCCGATTGTTTATTATTAAATTTGATATCTTTTTTATTTTCTACGATGTCATCAAATTTAGCATCTTCAGTTTTAACACCTTTTTTAATTTTAATTAATCCAGCGTCAGAGAAGAATTTTAAGAAACGTCCTTCTTCTGCAGGGTTGTTTGAAACATAAACAGTAGCACCTTTTGGTAATTCTTTTAAACTTTTATATTTCTTTGAGTAAACAGCCATAGGTTCTAAATGTACATTTCCTGCTGACTCAATTTTATAGTTTTTGTCTTTCTTTTCAGTATTTAGATAAGGCGTATGTTGAAAGAAGTTTGCATCTAACTCACCTTTATCTAATAATTTGTTAGGTGTTGTATAATCGTTAATCGTTTTAATTTTTAAGTCATAACCTTTATCTTTTAGAATTGGTTTTGCTTTTTCTAATATTTCAGCATGTGGTGCCGGAGAAGCGCCAACTGTAATTGTCTTATCTTTACCTCCGCCGCCATTACCACAAGCAGCTAATACTAATGCTAAAGCGATGATTGAAGCTAAACTAAATAATTTTTTCATATAATTGTCCCCTTTAACTTAACGTTTATCTATTTTATTAGTAACTTGATCTCCAATAAATTGGATGATAAAAACAATAATTAAGATTAAAATTGTAGAAACGAATATGACATCGTTTTGGTTTCGTGTGAAGCCAGTTAGGTATGCTAAGTTACCTAGACCTCCAGCTCCAATCACACCAGCTACTGCAGTAGAGCCTACTAATGCTATTGCTGTTACAGTTATTCCAGATATTAATGCTGGCATAGCTTCAGGTAACAACACTTTCTTAACTACTGTCCATGTTGTAGCTCCCATTGACCAAGCCGCTTCTATAACACCCTTGTCTATTTCTTTAAAAGCAATTTCCACTAATCTAGCGTAGAATGGTGCTGCACTGATAATTAGTGCAGGTAAAGCACCTGTTGGACCACTAATTGTTCCAAGTACTAAACTCGTAAATGGTATAAGTAGTAAAATTAAAATAATGAATGGTATTGCTCTGAATAAATTCACAATAAACGATACGACACTGTAAAACACTCTAGCTACTGGTGATTGGCTTTTAGCAGATAAGAATAAAAGCACACCAAGTATCAAACCAAAAATAAAAGCAAATATTGTAGAAATCAATGTCATATAAATTGTTTCATATGTAGCTAACCAAACTTCATCCCAACTTACATTAGGCATTGTTAGCATTTCCTGTAGAATCTCGCCGAATGAACTACCCATGCTTTAACACCTCCACAGAAACATGTTGTGCTGCTAAATCATTTTTGAACTTTTCGAATTTTTCAGAATTCACATCTAATAAATGTAATACTAAAAATCCTAGAGCACCATCTTTAGTATGCTTAATATTTGCTTCAAGAATATTAACATCTATATTATGTGTCTTTGTTATGTATGATACCAATGGTTCAGTTGTATTATTTCCTGTAAAATTCAATCGTACGATATAAGCAGTTTCATCTAATTCGATTAATTCAGAAATAGACTCATCAAACTCATCGTTTAAGTCCTCTTTCACAAAGCGTTTTGTTACTTCATGCTGTGGATTTTCGAAAACATTTGACACTTGTCCTTGTTCAATGACGCGACCATTTTCCATCACTGCCACTTCATCACAAATACGTCTTATGACCTGCATTTCATGTGTGATAATAACTATTGTTAAATTTCTTTCTTCTTTAATTTTTAATAATAATTCTAGTATTTCATCCGTTGTTTGCGGGTCTAATGCACTTGTAGCTTCATCGCAAAGTAAAACATTAGGTTCATTTGCTAACGCACGGGCAATACCTACACGTTGTTTTTGTCCACCCGATAACTCTGATGGATAGGCGTTTTCTCTACCCTTTAGTCCTACCAATTCCACCAGTTCAATCGCTCTTTTTTTGGCTTCATTGCGTGATACACCAGCAATTTCTAATGGAAAAGTAATATTATTTAAAACATTACGTGACCACAATAGATTAAAATGTTGAAAAATCATGCTCACTTTTTGACGTTTTTTTCTCAATTCTGATTTTGATAATTTCCCAATCGTATCTCCATCAATGATGACATCTCCTGAAGTAGGTTGTTCAAGATTATTTAAAAGTCTTATCAAAGTACTTTTACCTGCACCCGAAAAACCAACCACACCAAAAATCGAGCCTGATTGAATACTTAAATCAACATGATCTACTGCTAACACATCGTGTTTTTTCGTCTTGTATCTCTTAACGATTTGATTTAATTCAATCATTGTCGTTTCCTCCTTGTATTGCTCATTCAATTAAAAAATGCTTTCTCTTTTCACTGAAGAATAGAGAAAGCAATGTCGCTTCTCTCATCTTCTAAAGTTTATCTACTTTATGTGAATTGGCACCATTTCTATTACAGACGGTTGCCGGGCTTCATAGGGCACATCCCTCCACCTCTCGTGATAAGAGTACATTATTTAATTATCCATAATCCTACCATTGTACTAAAGATTCGTCAATAATTATTTTAAATTTTCTAACAAATAAGGCACTGATTGAAATGCATAAATTCTTTTTTGTTCTTCACCTTTAGACATAAGCATAAGTATCGGTACCGATTGTATCTCATGTTGTTGACTAAAATCAGGATGAAAATTTAAATCTATTTTAGTAATTGGTAATTTTAAAATTTCATTCGCAATATCTAACATGCGTTCTGACACTTTACATGTACCACAAGTTGGCGTATAACCAAAAATTAGATATTTTTCTTTATCTACGTGTTCGAAAACATTAACACGCGTTTCATTCTTTACATTCATGTTAATAAACTGACCCTTTCAGCAATATAATCTAATTTGGCTTTTGCTACTTTTTCTTCATCTTTCACTATAAAACCATGTTTTGCTAACACTTTTGACAAATAGGCTTTAGGGCATCTCGCTACTTCACCATATTGTTTCTCTATGCGAATATGTTTACTTTCACTTAAATATTTTTTGAACCATTTACGTATCTTTTCACCTTCATCATCTGCATCCGCAAGCACATAAACTTGCTTGTCGTATAACGATTCTATCATCTCATCTAACTTATCAATTCCCATAGTACCGTTTGTACAAATGATTTCAATCGGTTGGTCAATCACCTGCTTCACCCGTTTCTTGTCTGTTTTACCTTCGACAATTATAACTTGGTTTAATATCGCCATGACAGTCACCTCTAAATGTGATAGTAAATTCAATTTTATATTTAGTTCTACACCATACATTATCAACATAAACATTTATTATAGTTTCTTATTAAAATCTTATAATTGAACCATCCATTTGTCACCATTGAACTTTTTAATGTTTTTGACACTTCAAAATCAATTAATATATTCAAGTGAAATTTAATCTTTTGTTATAGAAAAATAAAAACTCCATGATATATCGTATCGTGGAGTTTGATTTCATATTATTCACCGATCATTTCAGAATATTGGTCAGCTGACATTAACTCGTCTAATTGACTTTCATCGCTTAACTCAACTTTAACCATCCATGCTTTTTCGTATGGTGATTCATTAACGAATTCTGGACTATCTTCTAGTTCATCATTTGTTTCTACAACTTTTCCTGAAACAGGTGCATAAAGTTCTGAAACTGTTTTCACTGATTCAACACTGCCAAAAGATTCACCTTCATCAATATCGTCATCAGTTTCAGGCAATTCAACGAATACGATATCACCTAATTCACTTTGCGCATACTCAGTGATACCAATTGTTACTGTATTTCCTTCAATTTTTACCCATTCATGTTCTTTAGAATATTTTAATTCACTTGGTACTGCCACGAGAATCCCCTCCTAAATGTTTTTACATATTCATGATGCCATATGAAAGGCTTACAATCAACTATTTAATTGATTTTACAATACTTCTCATGTTTTACAATTCATCGCACAAAACTTTTCTGAAGTATATAACGGTTTTTTCAAAAGTTGTTAAAAATGAATTGTAAAAGCATGTGTGTTTACAACCAAGTTTCCTTGTATTGTTCCTCTTTAAAACCTACCGTTACTTTATCCCCTAATACTGCGAGTGGTCGTTTCACTAACATACCATTTGAGGATAATAAATCTAGTTTTTCTTCGTCAGAAAGGTCTTTCAATTTATCTTTAAGGCCTAGTTCACGATATTTTGCACCATGTGTATTAAATAGTTTATTGATATCTATACCTGTAGTATTTATGATTTCTTTAAACTCATTTTTAGTTGGTGTATGTTGCACAATATCGATGGGTTCAAAACTTACCCCGTATTCTTGTAAAAATTTAGCTGCTTTTTTACAAGTTGTACAATTAGGATATTGGTAAAATTTTATCATTTTTCAGAACCTCCTATGCTTAGTTAACACTAATATAACAAACTTATAACAAAAACGCTCTAATTATTAAGCTGATTTTTTTATTTACTGCAATTTGTCAGTTATAATGTCAATACTAATATCTTTTATAAAGGAGTCTAATTATGGAATCTATTAATACTAATGATCAATTTAAAAGCACAATACAAAGCGACGCACCAGTCATCGTTAAATTTGAAGCAGGATGGTGCCCAGATTGTAAAGCTATGGACATGTGGATTGACCCAATTGTAGAAAAATACAATAATTATAATTGGTATACTGTAAACCGCGATGAATTAGAAGATGCAGCGGCTGAAAATGACGTTATGGGTATTCCAAGTTTATTAGTTTTTAAAAATGGGGAGAAATTAGCACATTTACATTCAGCAAATGCAAAATCTCCTGAACAAGTTGAATCATTCTTAGCTGAAACATTTGAGTAATTTTTGCTTTAATTCTTTTATTTTAACTTTTAAACAATCATAATTTTAAAATAGACATTATTAGGAAGTGGGACTGAAATCTTTTAATAAAAAGATTTCAGTCCCACTCCCTTTTTCATAATTAGAACTTATCAATGATTTGATTGTGTTGGCGTTCTCTGTGTGGCATTCTTTCTAAATCTTCCAAATCTGTTAAATATAATAACCCTACTAAACGCTCATCATCTTTCACACCAAATATTTTACGTATTTCAGGATTAAATATATAAGCCGGAGACTTCCAACATGTACCAATACCTGCTTCAAAAAGTAATAACATGAGATTTTGCGCAAATGCACCAAATGCCATATTATTCTCTAAACTTTCTTTTTGTCTTGGATCTTCTTTAACGATTAAAGCAAGCATACCACCTAAATTAGTAGCAACTTTATAGTGATCTTCCTGTTTTTTTCTTAGATTAGGAAAAGCAATTTCAGTTAATTGCTTACTCATATCTCCCAATCTATCTTTTGCGATATGAACCACTCTCCAAGGTGCTCTCAAACCGTGATTCGGTGCATCTGTAGCACGCTGTATCGCTTCATATAAAGCATCGTCATCTATATTCATATCTCTTCTAAAGACCTTTATACTTCTTCGTTGAGCTATTGCATCTTGTAGTTCCATCTAATATCGCCCTTTCACTATTGATAACTATTTTCAATTATAAGACAGGACGATAAGATTTTCAAACTACTGATATAACTTTAATTGCGCGCTTAAAGTTTCAACTTGAATCTGTCCAGGTGCTTTAGGATTATCTAAACAACCATATGATACTGCGCCTCCAAATAAACCTTGTGCAGTTCTCGAAATGGTGCCTAATTTCGACATTGCAATGCCAATGACTTGTTGCGGAACTGTATCTACTGTTGCTGATAATGCATATAATAAATTTAAAACATCTTCTTTACTTAAAGGCATGACCGCGACTTTTAAGTAATCTGGATTCATTTGATGCATTTTAAAATATAAATGTTTTAGCTGTGTGAGTGCTGGTGTTTTTTGAAAATCATGATAAGACAATATAACTTCAATATTATTTTTGTGTGCTTGGTCAATCAAGTTCAATATATATTGAGATTGTTGGTTAATTTCAAATTCTACATCAATCATATCTATGTGATCTATTTTAATTATGCTTTCAAGTAATTTAATGTACGAATCAAACGTCAAATCACCTTTACCCCCTTGTGATTGTGTCCGATACGTAACTAAAAGTTTTTTATTTAAATTTAATTCATATAATTTGTCAATGACATTAGCTATATCATTTATCTCTGGTGTTGCCCAATGATCAACTCTCAATTCTATTATATCGATAGAAGTTTGATATTTTACTAATTCATGTAAAAAAGTTTGTGAAATTTTATTTTCTGGCTCTATCGTTACCGCAATTTTTACTTCAGACATTTTAAAAACTTCCTTTTCAATCAACATTAAAATTATTGTATAACAATCTTAAGAACTAACACAATCTTTAAAGCGTACATTTAAACAAATAACAAAAATCTATTCACCTTTTATATGATTAAAATTTAATTTTAAGGGTATTGTTGTTATATAAGTAATTTAGGAGGTAATATAATGGCAGTAAATTATGAAACAAAAGCAACGAATACAGGTGGTCGTAACGGTCACGTGCAAACAGATGATAAAGCAATTGATGTAGCAGTCATTCCTCCAGCACAAGCTGATGCTGAAAAAGGTACTAATCCTGAACAATTATTTGCAGCAGGTTATGCATCATGCTTTAATGGTGCATTTGATTTAATTCTTAAACAAAACAAAGTCAGAGGCGCTGAACCTGAAGTCACTTTAACTGTACGTTTAGAAGATGACCCAGATGCAGAAAGCCCTAAATTAAGTGTTTCAATAGATGCAAAAGTTAAAAATGTTTTATCACAAGAAGATGCTGAAAAATATCTACAAGATGCACACGAATTTTGCCCATATTCAAAAGCGACACGCGGTAATATTGACGTAGATTTAAATGTACAAGTAGTAGAATAGTAACAATAAAAGCCCCCAAAATTCGATTAGAATTTTGGGGGCTTTTATTGTTAAATTAGTACTGCTTATGCTTATGTCGTGATGTCTTTTGATCATTTCCTCTTTTTTTAATTGTCTTCATCTTTATAATTAATCCATATGTAAATCATTAATATGGCAAAAGAAATCAAGATAAGCAAAATTAGCGAAACTATAATAGTCATTAAAGATTCCACTTATCGTGCCTCCGCTCATAATATATCACTCACCATATTATACCATAACCATCCTATCCATTCGCGTCATTTAAAAATTAAATAAAATACAATTATATACTTAATAATTTTATATTTTTTTGGCTTTCGAAATAAACATGATTCCATGTTTTTGAATAAAATTAAATATAGTGTTGCTCAATTTTACTTTTTCCCTTAAAATCAAATTTAATACGGCGTTAAAATTAATTAAACTATTATATAAATGGTTTATAAAATTTAGGAGGCACTCAATGACAAATATACGTTACTTATCAATCGATGATATATCCAACTATAGAACATTATTAAAACGTGGCATTCATGAAGATCTTGACGTATTTGCATGGAAATTGCAAAATGATCGCTGCTTGGCCGAACTAAATTTACAAGATTTACTTTCTACCAATTCAAATAAATCAATTGTCATTGGAGCCTTTCAAGATAGCGTTTTGATAGGTGCTGTAACACTTATATTTAATCAGAGTTATAGCTTGGCACACAAAGCAGTTATTGAGAATATGTGTGTTATGGGCGAAAACCATGAATCTAGAGAATATCTTGCTAAACAATTAATGGAATATGTATTCCAAATCTGTCAAAAAAAACAAATTGAAATTCTAATGACTTCACTTATATCAAATAATATTAGTGGCAAAGTCTTTTTTAGCAATTTAAATTTTGAATTACTTGCAATAGAAAAATTTGCTCGGAAATATGAAGCGGGTTATGTTGACGAACACTGGTTGATTTATTATTTCAACGGAGAAGATATGGCATTATTCAAATAACATATGACATAGTTATTGAAACCACCTCATTCAATCAATATACGTTCCACTACCTATGATCATTTAGCATCTTTGTTAATAACCTTTTTAATAAATGTTATGACATATTTAAAAATGACTTGCAATTAAATTGTTAAGCAAATATTATTTTATTAAGCTATCATTTAAAACATTAGATTAATAAAAGTATTTCTTAGAGAGGACTGAACAATTTGAAATATGCAACGACATTATTATCACTGTTCTTGTCATTAATTACATTAACTACCCCATTATTAGCTGTTAATAAAATTTTAGAAGAAGATATGCAATTATTAGCTGGTCTATTATTCATTTTAGGCGTACTACTCATTAATTTATATGCATGTTTACGTGGGGATCGTATTGCTAATATATTTGCAATGTTGGTATCGTTATTTTCATTAGCATTATTAAGTTATCCATTTTGGAAATCGTATGTAATAAACTTTTTCATTTAATTTTATGAATACATATTTTTTATAATATTTAATTATCAAAACACTTCATAACTATACATTTTAGTTATGAAGTGTTTTTTCTATATACATTTTTTAAAAAAGAAAAAAAATTTATTTTAAAAATTTTCTGAAAAGTATATAATGATTAAAACAAAGGGGGAAAATTGAATATATGAACTTAGCAATTCTCGGTTTTATTATGATTATCATCTTTATGGTATTAATTATGACTCGTAAAATGTCAGCTTTGACTGCATTAATTGTTATACCAACCATTTTTGCTTTAATCGGTGGTTTCTACTCAGGTTTAGGGAAGTTTATGCTAGATGGCATAGAAACTGTTGCACCAACTGGAATTATGCTGACTTTTGCCATACTTTATTTTGGCGTTATGATAGATGCAGGATTATTTGAACCAGTCATTAATCAAATTATAAAAGTCGTTAAAGGGGATCCAGTAAAAATAGCAATAGGGACCGTAATATTAGCATCAATGGTAGCACTTGATGGTGATGGTACCACTACTTTTATCATAACTGTAACTGCAATGATGCCGCTTTATAAAAAAATTGGTATGAGTCTGTATACTTTATCTACATTAGCACTTTTATCTATCGGGGTTATGAACATGTTACCTTGGGGCGGACCCACTGCACGTGCGATTTCATCTTTGCAAGTAACTACTGAGGAAGTCTTTGTACCAATCATTCCTGCAATGATTGGTGGTATATTATTTGCTTTTGGAGTTGCTTACATACTTGGAAAACGTTCAAAAAGATATCTCACATCAAATACAAATATTGATTTAAACGATATAAAACCTACTGATACAAAAGAAGAATCTTTATTAAAAAGACCTAAAATGCTTATTCCAAATGCGATACTTACAATTTCATTAATCATCTGTCTGGTTATCGGCTTAATGCCAATACCAGTTATGTTTATGCTATGGTTTGGCTTTGCAATTTTACTAAACTATCCTAATTTAAGTATCCAAAATTCTGTTGTGAAAAAACATGCTGGCGACGTACTTTCTGTAATTAGTCTTGTTTTCGCTTCAGGTATATTTACAGGCGTAATGAATGGGACAAAAATGGTTAACGAAATGGCTAATACCTTAGTACAAATTATACCAGATGCTATGGGTAACCACTTTGCACTAATCACTGCAATTCTGAGCGGACCATTTACATACTTTATGGCAAATGATCCTTTCTATTATGGTGTATTACCTATTTTAGCTGAATCTGCACAACAATTTGGCATTTCTAAAGTTGATATGGCCAGAGCTTCAGTTCTTGGTCAACCCTTACATGTATTAAGTCCATTGTATGCTGCTGGTTATTTACTTGTAGGTATGCTAGATATAGAATACGGTCAAAATCAGCGTATTGTAATAAAATGGGCAGTTGGCTCTAGTCTATTCATGATTTTAATTGCTTGTATTTTAGGAATTATACCGTGGTAAAATGTAATTCACAACTTGCAACTAGAATATATGTAAAGTAAACAAAATCGTTAGCTTTTGAATATAAAAAGCACTCATCCAATTTTTTAGTTTGGATGAGTGCTTTATTTGTATACGAGATGAATAATTTGCCTCACCAAGTTAATTAGTCGATGATACGTTTTTCGTACTGTGCTTATATTTATATATTAACGATGATAAATATAAGCTTTAAAACACTGCATAATAACAAATTTCAATCATTTATTATTTTTTCATCAATAAGTAGACAAATAACATAAAATTGTCGTTTTATTTTATAGGTACTTGGGTAAAACTTAACGTCGGATTTACAATGTTAAGGAGTGTTTTTATGGATCAGATTCATGAGTGCAAATATATTAATCCTTCAAAAATTTCTCTCGATTGGGAATGTTTTGTTCTAAGTAAAAGTGACATGGAATTGGATGGTTTACCTACAGAACTTATTAATACATGGATGGCTCAAAATATTATTGAACCTTTTTCAATAAGAAATAATGAAATTAACTTTAGAACGGAAGACATTAAACATGCTTTAAAAATAAGAAATTGGTATTACGAACACTGAATCTTTATTTTAATTGACACTTAAATTATTCAGATATAAACTTAATGCCCTTTTTGCAGATGTCATTACTTCATTGTAATTATAATTCGTTTTAAAGTATGCATATAATTCCTGATAACCAGTTGCATGTTTAGGGAAATTGTTATCTTTATTTATAAAATAGGCAAGTTGACCAAGTGGCGTGTCGTCATTAACAAAGTCAATAATAAAATCATAAAATGTCATAAGCATTACCTCGATTACTTAAATTTTAATCGTTACATGTCTTACTATTTAAAGCCTTTTCATAATCATAACAAATAATATTTATTTGTCTATCACTGTTCATTTTTAAAATTAAAAATGATGAGTTTAATTGTTGTTACCATAGTATTTAACTAAAATTGTAAATATTGTAAAGTTTATGGGTTTCATTACTAAAGCAATAAAAATTTTATATCTTTTCACTTAAATTTTATTGTACTCATTATTCTTTTACAATATAAAAACAACCTAGGCGAAATTGTTTCGCTTAGGCTGTTTTTTATACAATAATTTTAAACTAAAACATTACCATTTTGATCTGCAGGTTTGAATACCGTAATAATTGCACCAATGATAGCTAAAATTTGCGGGATACCTGTCCAACAAAATACAAGGAACAAGAGACCCATTCCGGTTTTTCTAGCATAAAACTTATGAATTCCAAAACTTCCTAAAAACACTGCTAAAACAATATAAATCACTTTATTGACTTCATTCATTATTTTCTATCTCCTTACTTATTCGATTCACTACTATTATACAATGTTATACTAAATAAAATCTAAAATTTTAATGCTATACGCTTATTCTTTTCTAATGCGCAGACACTTTTCAAACTAAACGCATTAGAATATCTTATACTATGGCATCTTATGAATAAATGATAAAATAAGACTCAAACTAGCTTACTAATCTAAAAACAATTAATTTTTAAGTTATTGAATAAAATCATCAAATTGTACAATTAAGATGAAATGCAAAGGAGGGACAAGACTTTGAGTTTACATTTCATGATTATATTTTGGCTTTCACTCATATTTTTAGTTTGTGGAATTATTTCCTTAATAATCTATAAGTTAAAAGGTACACAACAAACAAAAGAATCTTTACTCGGACTGACTGTTATTTTAATTATTTTTGGTGTTGTAGGTATACTCTTCACTATCATTTTCGGTTAGTTCATTTTAAAACTTTCAATATACGTGCAAAGTGTAGCGATCAAACATGCTTAACTTAAACCAAACGATATTATAAACTTCTTGAGGTACCACTTAAAACAAATTAAATAAGTGGTGCTTTAGTATAAGCTTTCGCTCATATAATATTTAAAGTTCATTTTTCTTCCTAAAACCTTAACTCATTTAAAAAACGAATCAGGTATGCTTATACCTATGTTTAAGTATCGAACGTATCGATTCAGTTTGTAATAAAATGAAAAACCATTAAGAGAATAATAATTAATATAAAGAAATATATAAAACGTTTAATCGCTCTGATTTTTTCATGGCGTATTTCTTCCTTAGAGTGATTGACATTTTCATGCAACCTCGTATTTATAAATAAAAATGGCATCGTTGCTAAAAAAGCAAAAATTAATGCTAATATAATAGATAATAAAACAATCATGCTATCACCTCATATCAATATATTTATTGAACTTATTCCCTTTCGAGTTCAATTAATTCAAAATTTAAGATTCTACTGTAGAAAAATCTTAAAAAAGCACAATCATAAGGAGAGAAAAATATGAAGTTAACTTATTTACCTAAATGGCAAATAATAAATCAAAGTCAAAAAAATTTTATGATTCAAGAAGATACAACATCTATTTCTCTTGTGAGTCCAATTAATGAATACGCGATGGGCATTTTAAGCCAAATTTATTTTACGATTGAGCAAGGCAATGTTGTTAATACTACGATTGAAAATAATAGTGATGAATTGAAAGTAACTGTCGATGAAGAAAATTTAACACTTTATATCTTCGACCTTTAAACAAACCAAACATGAAAGAAGCTCACTTCACCGTATTTTTATTCAATTAGTCGATGATTAGTGTATGATATATATAAATATAATTACTTTGAAACAAACATATAAATTCATACAGGTAGGTGAAAAGATGAAACTATTAAAAAATCTGTTATTACTTATATCTGGCGTTTTAGTGATTCGTGCATTGCTTTTAAGTATTGATAACACAAACGATGATAAAATCGAAAATAAAGTGAGCGTTCAAGATAAAAACAAAAAATAAAATCTAAACTAACTGTTCATATAAGAAGTGGGACTTGAAATCAAATGTCATACATGATTTCTCTCCACTTTTTTTGTTTCAACTATTCTGTATCACTGACTGTGTATGTACCAAATCCAAGAACAAAAATTAATATACGAGAGGTTATTATGCAATACATAAAATCCAAAATTGAAAAACACCAAATTTATATTTATTTTATTGCACTTTTTAGTGGAATAATCGTTGGCTTAATATCCAATGCTTTTGCCAATATATTAGAAACTATTATTTCTGCTAGCTTGTGTATCCTTATGTTTAGTATGTTTTCACAAATTCCATTTTTTAACATCAAACACAACTTACTTAATATAAAATCTATTTTGGCATTATTAACATCAAATTTTATAGCTATACCATTATTTGTTTTTGGTTTAATTCAATTGTTTGATGTTTCAAATGTTCCTATCATCATAGGGTTGTACCTTGTTTTACTAACGCCTTGTATTGACTACGTAATCGTTTTTAATGCTTTAGGAAAAGGAAATGAACAACTCATGTTGTTTGCTACACCACTGCTGTTTATAGGCCAAATTTTATTATTACCTTTATATTTTACGTTGTTTCTAAACATTGATATTTTTTCACAAATAGATATTTTGCCATTCTTAAAGTCATTTTTAATGTTCATAATTTTCCCTTTATTATCAGCACTTTTATTACAATATACCAGTGAAAAATCTGAAAGCATAAATCAAATATTAAAGTTAACATCTTGGCTTCCCGAAATTTTCATGGCTCTGGTTTTATTTTCAATTGTAGGTTCACAAGTGAATAAAATTATTTATAACTTAAATATTGTCTTTTCAGTAATACCTATTTATATTTGCTTTTTAATCGTATCCCCTTTTATAGGTACTTTATGTGGAAAATTATTTAAAGTAACACAAGAAACTAAAAGAACGATAGCTTTTAGTTCAAGTACAAGAAATGCACTTGTTGTCTTACCTTTAGCTTTAGGTTTACCAAAACATTGGGTAACCATTGCAACTACTGTCATTATTACGCAAACATTATGTGAATTATTAGGCGAACTTATCTACATCAAAATGATACCTAAATACATTAAATAATTATATTACTATTTATCAGAGGCTAATTATTATTCATTTACTCTTAAATATATTAAACTAATATATAATTAACATTTTACACCACTCTCATTAAATAGTTCATGAACTCTGTCTCATTTTAGCCAAACGCTAATTTTTTAATTTGAAAACGGGGTGATTAAGATGCAAATTTTAAGAAGCGTATCTGAAAATAACCGTACAACTTTCCACATTAAAACGGATTTAGGCTTAATTATTAAAGTTACTGTTGATAATGAATTAACTTCTAAAGATAACAAACTTTTACTAATAAAAATAGCTAACGACATGGATCAAAAACTCCAAGGCAATGTTGAATCTTTTAAAGCTTAGTGATTTTTGAATAAATGTATGCATACAAAAAGGAGTGAAAATAGGAAACCATCAGTAAAATATGGATTCCTTTTCACTCCTTTTATTATTTATTAATTAACAAGCACAATGATAAATCCAATAAATAGCACTAACATTGATAGCCTTGGCTTACTTTTTCCAAACAAACCACTCAATAATACAAATGCTAAACCTACAATTAATAATTGATTATTAAACGTTGTTAGGCCCATTAAATCACCAGCCATCATTATAACGCCATATATAACAACAATCGTTATCGCTAGGCTACATAAAAATGACAATATACTCAATAATCTCACAATATACATCCCTTTTTATAAATAGTTATACTATATGCAGTATAAAACAAAAACGCCGCTTCGAAAAGCGACGTCAATCTCGAAAATATATTCCACACTAAAGTTTGGAGGACTTTTTGTGCTTGGTTAGTTATACCCTTCTTTATAAAATAAAAACACAAAAAACTAATTTTCCCAAAAAATTATCATGAATTATAATTAACAGTTAAAAATGCATTGTTTTGAATAAGATTCAACAAGTTAATTAAATTAATTGAATCATACCAGTGGAAAAGAATTTAATAAAAAGTTATCCTATAGTTAAAGTATTAATCATTTCAATTATAAAATAATAATTTATTCGTCTTATAAAAGTAATGTTTCTATTTATGCATTATTTTATATTGTAGTGAATTGTTTTATAGAAAAAAAGGGTGATGAGATGAAAGTATTACGGAAAGTTTATAAGGACGAAGAACCAATTTACCATGTTAAAACCGATAAAGGTTCTGTTATTAGAATTAAAGGTTCTGACGAATTGACCGATGCAGAAACTGAAGAATTATTAACAATAGTTGCAGAGGATATTGATAAAATGAAAAAATAAATAATCAAATTTTGAACGATGATGTTTACGATGGACAAAGGGGTTACATCGTAAGTATCATCGTTATTTTACTACTTGGTTAGGCATCATAACTGAGTCTTTATATATTATATAATGCTTTTTTAACAATGATTGATACTGAAATCACATTTTATAAAATACTTTGATGTAATAAATAACAAGCACCAAGTTTAATTTATATCAACATAAATTAAATTTAGTGCTTAACAAAAAATTACGGAAACTATTCGTAAATATATAATTATTGCTCAATCAATTGAATTAAATTACCACAAGTGTCATCAATGATTGCTAATTTAATTCCTTCAACCTCTTTTGGTACTGTATGGAATTTCACATCTAGATCTGACAGTGACTGATATGTTTGTTCTAAATTAGAAACGCCAAACATTGTGACAGGAATACCTGCATTAAATAAATCGTTTTGATATGTTTTTGCTATAGGATTCTCATTAGGTTCAAGAACAATTTCTACCGGGTTGTCAGAATTGTTTTCTTTTACAGTTAACCATTTAAACCCGCCACCAATCTCCATATCATGTACAAGTTCAAAACCGAGTTTTTCTGTATAAAATTGTTTTGCCTTTTCTTGATCATCTACAAAAATACTCGTAGCAATTATTTTCAATTTATTTCCTCCTTTATTTATAAATATTTTTAATGCCTTCTTTTTATACCCAATTCTTGTCCCCTGACACTTTAAATATTCAACCAATGATTCATAGTTAAATTAAAAATATTAAAGTTGTTAGGAATGACAATGCCAATGAATACTAAATTATTAGTAATTTGAACATACCTTTTATCTGTACTAAAATAACTAATGTAAGTCTTATGTATTTAATTATGGGAGGTTTAAATTTTGGAAGCTTTAACTGAATTACGCGAAAAAAAGCATTTAAGTTTGTCTAAATTAGCGATTAATTTAAACAAAAGTTATGAGAAAAATTACAGAATATGTCAAATTTGGGATTGGGAACATGGATATAGAGAACCATCAGAGAATGACACTAAAATACTAGCTGATTATTTCAACGTATCTCAAAAAACATTTAATCAATAATTATATGAATTTAGTACGAATATTGAATTTATATAATTATTGATTAGATTGTTATCATGTATCACTATTTATAGATAAACTAGACAACTATCATTTATTAAATCGTCTAGTCGACATGCAAAGTCACAGATAGTTAATGTATGTTTATTGTTAATGAAAGTCATGCAATAACAGTCATTTTCTAACTGTTCAGAGTCTGTATGTTGTTTGAGCCTGAAACATTTTCAGGCTCTTTTTTTGTAGTGTTATTCATTACTTTTTATAAACAATTGTAATAAAATAATCTACGCCTTCCACAGTGTTCGTAACAGAAGGTGTCACTGATACGAGTTCCCAGTGTTGTTTATCATCCACTTCATGTAAAAATTGGTTCACTCGTGCATCAAATTCTTCAAAACTTTCTTCGTATTCCATATGCAAAGTTTTAATAAACATATTTGTCTCCTTCTATTATTTTGTCTTAATTATTTTCTTATTATAAATCTTCCAAATTACTGAAACAAACATTTTAAAATATTTGAAGACTTAATAAACTATAAATTTGTAAATATACTTTAAAAACTTATGATAACTGCAATTCATTATCTAACCAATCAACAATTTCTTTAAAAATACTCTTATTAAAAGAAGATTCATTAAATATTTCATGTTGTAAACCATCATATATATGAATTGATTTGTGTTCTGAACCTATTTCATCAAATAATTGTAATGAATCTTTATAACTCACCAAACCATCCTCTTTACCATGTAATATTAATGCAGAATCAATAAATTTAGAGGCATTTTCTTTTAAATACTTTACTCCCTCAATGAGTGTTGATACTAGTCCCATTGAAATTTGTTTAGCGTTTAAATCATCTAATGCATATTTTTCAACAACTTCTTGGTCAGAACATAGTCCTTCACTAAGCACGTTATCAAAATAACTATTCATATCTATCTGTTTGTCTACTTCACCAAATAATTTTTTATTATATCTCGTTAAAGCTCCTGATGTTATGATGCCACTTACTTCATTCGGATGTTGTGTACCGAATAAAGTTACAGTATATCCACCCATACTATGACCAATTAAATAAATTTTACCTTCATAATTTTCTTTAACTTTATCAATCACTGCAGACAAATCTTCTACGATTTCATCCTTATTACTATAAAATGTCTGTTTTCCTTCCGAACGGCCGTGTCCGCGTTGATCATATCTAATGACATTGAATTCATTTTCATTCAAATAACTAGTTATTTCATCATAACGATCAAGATGTTCAGCTAATCCGTGGACAATGATAATATTTGCTTTAGCCTTTTCAACTTCATTTATTTTTGTATAAAGTTTCGTGTTATCTTTGGACAATACATATTTTATATAATTCATTTTCACTTCACCTCATAGTATTAAAAATAAATTTATTTATACTATTAAAGTCCCCCTTTCAAATTAAAAACAAACTTAATCTGCCTATAATATTCCATAAATTCGTAAATGGTGATTGACCTCGACCTTCTTTCAACCTTTAAATCTTAGTTAATGATATGATTATATTGGAGGGCGATATGAATGGCGAAATATATATTATCCTATAATTTAAATTCTATTTCTTATGGATATGAAAAGTTACCATCAAAGTTAAATCTTGTAGGTAAACCATTGTACATTTATAAAGGACTGTGGTTATTAAAAAGTGACTTGGATCAAAATAGCATTTGTGAAAATATAAAGAGTGCTTTCAATTCAAATGATGATTTTTTAATATTTGAAATTAATCAAAGTCCTTTGGGCACTTTGAGTGCACAAAAGTACGACGAAATATTAAATTTACTTAATGATTAAACATATTCTTAAATTTGAATGTGTTTTTTATTTGTATTATTTAAGTTAATTTCATAAATATGTTATACTTTTTATTACTTAAAAGATTTATGTATAGTACAATTATATAAATGGTCAGTTTTGTACTTCAACCTATTTCACAGTTTCATTTGCAATTTCATAATTTTAAAACAATGACCATTGTTAAGGGGATATTTATGAAAATTATTGATTTCAAAATTAGTAACTATGATATAATCTATACTGTTAAAACGGATAACGGACATACGTTTTCCCACGCTCTACCAAAGGATACAACATCACAAAATGTTCATCGTTATTTGAATATATTGTGTATTAATGTTGACCGAACAAAGTAATATATACCTATAATTATTAAGAGGACAGCTCTTTTAACTGTCTTTAACTATCAAATAGATACAATATTTCTAACAAAGTCTAGCAAATGATCTGCAAAGTTCATTTACTAGATTTTTTTATTCTCATTAATTCATACTACATTCTTCAACTAAAATCATATTTATTTAATTCTTTTATAAAAATTTTGTTATAATTAAGTTTAAAATAATTTTTCAGAATATTAAGATTCTATTTTATATAAAATAATGATATTAGTTCAAAATTTTTGTTAACTCAAAGGGGTGTATCAATGAAATTTTTAAAAAACAAAGGGAAAACAACAAATAAAAACAGAAAAAAGTTCGAAATGCCTCATATTTATGTCATATTATTTATATTTGGTGCCATCGCTACCATTTCCACTTACCTCATTCCTTCCGGAGAGTTTAATCGAATTGAAGGACCTGAAGGCAGAGAAATGGTTGATGCAGATTCATTTCATTACATAAAAGCTACACCAGTCAATATAATAGACTTTATATCCATTATTCCTAAAGGACTCATAGCAGCAGGTGAAATCGTATTCTTCACACTTATTATTGGTGGTATGTTTATGGTATTAAGACGAACTGGCATTATTGAAATTGGTGTTGATAAACTCGCGCGTAAATTTTTAAATCATAGTATCTTTATCATTCCAGTATTGACCTCTGTATTTGCAATTATTGCTACTTTAATTGGTACAGCTGAACTTTCGCTTGTATACATACCAGTTATCATTCCGTTAATTATTGCCTTAGGCTATGATTCTATAACGGCTACTGCAATTGCGTTATGTGGTACTGTAGTCGGTTTTACAGTTGGTGTATTAAATCCAATCAACACTGGATTGGCTCAAAAATTGTCCGGTGTACCTGTTTTTTCTGGTATTGGCTTACGACTCACACTCTTTATCATTGTGCTCTTTGTAACAATATTATTTATAATGAGATACGCTCAAAAAGTAAAACAAAATCCAAATATCAGTTTAGTTTATCAAGAAGACACAGAAAAAAGACAGACATATAAAGATATTACGAAGCACAAACCATTGGTTGCCACTCAACGTCAAAAAATCGGTATTGCTATAGTATTAACCTTTTTCGTCATACTTGTTTATGGCGTGACTACACAAGGTTGGTTTATGGTTGAAATGTCCGGCTTATTTATCATTATGGGCATTGTCGTTGGATTAGTTACCGGGTTGACTACACGTGAAATTTGCGAATCATTTAACGACGGATTTAAGGATGTTTTGATGGGCGCTATCATTGTTGGGCTTGCCCGTTCTATCGTGGTAGTTCTTGAAGATGGTAAAATTATGGATAGTATTGTCTATGGATTAGGTTCTGTTATTGAGGGGGCCACACCGACTGTCGCAGTCATTGGTATGTATATCGTTCAGGTATTAATTAACTTCATCATCTCATCGGGGAGTGGTCAAGCACTTGTCACTATGCCTATCATAGCACCTTTAGCCGATATGCTAGGTATTACTCGCCAAACAGCCGTTTTGGCTTTCCAATTAGGCGATGGTTTCACACATGTATTCTACCCCACAAGCGGTTATTTCATGGCTGCATTAGCTATTGGTGGCGTGTCTTATACCAAGTGGATCAAGTTTTTCTTTCCACTATTTATTATATGGGGACTTATTTCTATTGCTACATTGGTAATTGCGCAATTAATTGGCTGGTCCTAAATATACTAATACTGGTCATTCGTATATCAGAGCTATTGATAAAATTTTAGTCTTTTTTAACTTTTAATGAGTACATAAACGTCAATTTCTATTGAGATGAAATAGAAATTGACGTTTCTTCTGTTTTATAAAAAATGATATGCTGTTGAACGATTAACCTTTTTGGCAAACTTTGAGAATCAATTCAAGTTCACGTTTCCCCTATGGATAAAGTCAATCACCATTCTATTAAAAATCAATCAATCATTAATTCATTCTAAAATACTACGGTTTTCATTTTCTTTGATTACCAATTTTTAAATTAATGTTTTATGTTAATCATCATTCTCTATCACTTTTTCCATTCTATAATTAGTAGTTTGAAACCCTAACTTATGATACAAGGACACTGCCCGCCTATTATGACCGAACACATGTAAACCGATACGATGTATATTATTTTTTTCACAATAATCTTCGATACAAAGCATAGTTTTCTCACCTAATCCTTTCCCTCTATAATTGTCAAAAATATGTACATCATAAATAAAACACTTATTTATCTTTTTATTTTCCGCAAAATGCAGCCAGCAATATCCAATCGCTTCGTTCAAATAAACAACAGTAAATAAATATTGATTATCAGTAGCTAATCCGTGGGGCAGTAATTTTTCAAAATCTGAACGTGCCCTTTCAATAGCTCCTTCTGTTTCCCAAACACCGCTTTTTATATGTTCATGTGCATATTCATGTATGCTCTTTTCATAAACTTTATCAAAAGTTCGTTGCGTCATTGGTTCTAGTGTTAACGACATGTCATCCCCCTCTCTTTAAATTAACACTAGTTTAGCATAATTCATTTTTCGTTTACGAATTAAAAAAAGTGGAACAAACACGTTACCTTTAAAAAGATAGTGTCGTTCCACTTTATCAAAGTCACTATATTCGCACATTTATTCAAAATTTTTATAGTGCTATTTCAATTTCAATGTCATCGCATTAATGGCAACAATAACCGTACTTAAAGACATCAAAATTGCTCCTACAGCAGGTGATAAGATTAAGCCAATAAATGCTAAAACGCCAGCTGCGAGCGGTACAGCAACAATGTTATATCCAGCGCCCCACCATAAGTTTTGAACCATTTTTCTCATAGTATTTTTAGAAAGTGTAAGGAAATGAATAATGTCTGATGGTGCACTTTTAACAAGAATCACATCTCCTGATTCAACAGCAACATCCGTACCTGCACCAATAGCCATACCTATATCCGCTCGAATTAAACTAGGTGCATCATTGATTCCATCACCAACCATCATTACTTTATGTCCCTCAGCTTGATAGTCTTGAATAATCTTTTCTTTATCTTCAGGTAATAGTTGAGCATGAACATCATTAATACCTAGTTCTTTAGCGACTGTATTTGCCACTTCATTATTATCACCTGTTAACATCACTGGTGTAATATTTCTTGATAATAAATCTGAAACCATTTTTCTCGAACTTTCTTTAATTTTATCACCTTGTGCAATCACTCCTATGACTGCTTCATTATGAATTAAAAAGCTAACTGAATTACCTTGTTTAGCAAGTTTTTCAAACTGTTCTATATCATATTTCAAATTATTTTTTTCTAAATAACTAACATTGGTAATTTTATATTTTTGATTTTCTATTATACCTTGTAAACCAACACCTGGTATATTTGTTACTTCTTGAGGATTTTTGATTGTGATACCTTTATTTTTTGCAAACGTCACGATGCCTAAAGCAAGTGGATGGTTAGAATTACTTTCCAATGAGGCAAATAAAGATAAGATTGCTTCATTATCACTTTGAGGTGTATAGCTTTCATAATGATTAACTGAAAAATCACCTTCAGTTAAAGTCCCTGTTTTGTCCATCATAATATAGTCAATATGCTGAGCTAATTCAACAGAAGATCTATTTTTTATGATTAAGCCATGATGTGCACCAATAGAAGTTGAACGTGCTGTAACAAGTGGTATTGCTAATCCCAATGCATGCGGACAAGCAATAACCAATACTGTCACTAATCGTTCCAAAGCAAAATCTAAATTATTATGGATAATCATCCACACGATAAATGATATTAAACCAATACTCACTGCAAAATAAAATAGATAGCCTGCTACTTTATCTGATAATAATTCAGCGTCTGATTTGTCATTTTGTGCTTGATTGACTAACCCCATCACTTGGGATAAATAGCCATTTTCACCTGTAGCAGTTACTTTGACATTTACCGTACCTGAACCATTTATTGAACCACCAATCACTTCATCTTGTACATTTTTAACCACTTGCTTAGATTCTCCTGTGACTAATGATTCATCTACAGAAGTACTACCTTGAATAATCACACCATCTGCCGGTATGCTTTCTCCAGCTTTCACTTCTACGATATCATCCACTTCGATTTCTGAAATAGAAACTTCTTCTTTTTGTTCTGAATCTATGACTTTTATTGCTTTGTTAGGTAGAAGTTCTGCCATTTTCTTTAAAGCATTGCCTGCATTACCAACTGCATTCATTTCTATCCAATGTCCTAATAACATAATTAATATTAATGTTGCTAATTCCCAGAAAAAGTCCATTACATGTCCTGATACATTGCTAAAATGATTCATATAAAATGCATATAAACTATAAACATATGCTACAGAAATACCTAACGCAACAAGCGTCATCATACCAGGCTTTTTAGACGCAAGTTCATCTTTTGCACCAGTTAAAAAAGGTTTGCCACCATAGAAAAACAAAACTGTGGCAAGTACTAATACAATCCAATCAGAACCATTAAATGAGAACTGAAACGGTAATTTTATTCCCATCATTGGTGATAAAATGATGATTGGTATGGCAAATAATAATGATATAAAAAATTTACGCTTAAAATTACCATGATGATGTCCATGGTGTTCATGCATTTCATGTTCTTCATGATGATGTGTATGATGTCCTTCGTGCATCTGATGCTCATGACTATCATGTGCTTCATGATTATTGGAACTTGTCATATTATATCCTCCTTACAAAGTGTATCGTTATTCTCTTAACATAAACGATTATAACATATACCCCTATAAGGTATAATAAATATGCTTACAATTACTAAAAAAGACTGAAACCAACGAATTTCATCGCCTTGATTTCAGTCCTTTTGATCACAGCTATTTATTTTAAGAAATACTAAATGCTATTCACTTACTGCAAAATAATTACCTTGTCCATCTTGAAAATTAAATACACGCGTTCCTGACATTTCAATAATATCATGTCCAGTTAAACCCATGTCTTTTAATTTTGTATAAAGCTCATCAAAATTAGAAGCTTTAAACATCAGTGATGGTGTTCCCAGATTAACGCCTGGGCTATATTTCTTTATAAATTCTTTTTCCATAATAGAGATAGATGTTTCAACTTCATTATTGGGAGCAATTTCTACTGCTTTATATCCCTCCGCTAATGCTTCTTCTGATAAAACTGCAAATCCCATGGTATTTTTCCAAAAATCAACAGCTTTTGACTGATCATCTACATATAGCATGACTTGATTTAATTTTTCCATTTCAATACACCTTTCAATTTTAGACATGCTTAAATATAGCCAAAACGATATACATATAAACGATTTATGTAAAAAATTTTCCCTGTATATAAGTATATAAATTTAAATTTTAGTATTCTCATTAATAATTTAATCTTCTAAAGGATTCAAGTTCCTACCTAAACACAGTGTGGTTATATATATCATTGGTGGGATGAATTTATTATTTTATCTATGGGTTATTATTAAAACCACTGTCAACACCCATTTTTTTCATTTCTTTTACTTCTTCTTGACTATTCAATGTAAACACATGAACTTTTAAACTGTTTTTGTGAGCTCGTTTAATCAACAATTTTATAGTAAAATTCAGCAACACTGTGACATAAATAAATTATTATTATATAATATGAACAAATAATTCATTTGTCATAGTTAATTCAAAATCATGATATGCTAAATCAAAATGAGGTGCTTTATGAGATTTAAAAAAAGTCTAAAATATTCTACTATTTTTTTCTTGATAATAACATTTATCACAATTTTAACTAGACCATCAGAAACAAAAATAAATGAAATTATGAACGCTTCTAATTTCAATACATTGCTTTTGATTAGTAACGAATTTATAAAAACAATATCTATAAGTTTACCACCATCAATCATCATATTTTTGGTTTTTTATTTTTATATTTTAAGGTCTCAACAAGATTAATATGCTAAATGATTTTTTGGACAAACGTACTTATCTCTTATTACAACGCAAAAAATTGTTAAAAATAAATTTGTAATTAAAAAGTTAATGCTTCTCAAAGCACATGCTTAAATCTTTACTTCTAAAATTATACATATAATTATATTCATTCATTTAGCCTTAACCTATTAAACCCACTCTAAAAATAGTTTTTATTACAAAAACGCCCACCAATTGGTGAGCGTTTGTTTACTGAAATTTAGTTTTATAAAAAGAAGCATAAGCATCATCTATTAATCACTTTATGACTATGCATTTGTAAAGTACACACTGCTAAAAAATTTAAGGAATAATGTGCAACCTACTTTTATTAACTACATTTTAAGTATTAATTTGTACTTTAGTTACATAGCCATCATTTACATAAAATTTAATTGATGTACCATTATAATTACGTTCATACATATTCCCTGCTGGTGTGTCCGTTACATCTGAAGGTCCATATACTGTTAATAAATCATTTTTTGAAACAGTTTTACCATCTAAATCAAAAGTAACAGCATCTGCTTTATTTTCGCCAGTTTTACGAAATGATTGATCATATATATCTACCATCTCCGCTGTTTCTGCATCGCTATTTGTAATTTTATAACCATTAATTGTTAAATTTTTGTATTTAATTGCATTAATAAAATCTTGATCCAAAATAAATTCACTATTTGCTGATGTATAACCTGTATAGTTATAATATGGCGTTTCTGCTGCTTGGGTTTGTGATTGATGTGAATCGATTGCTGCTGCACCTACTGCTGTACTAAATACGAGGCCGCAAGATAACATTATCTTTGACACTTTATTCATATTAAACACTCCCTGTAAAAATTTTGAATCTCAGTTGATTCAATTGTAATATTACACTCATATTACAAAAAGTCAATTATTTACTGATTAATATAAACATGGTCATAGTAAATTCGTTTCTGAAAAATTGAAATGTGCCTTATCTATAGTAAAAATACGACTTACTATAGAATCCTAATTCATGTTCATAATAAAAAAAGGAACTGTTTGAAAGTCCCTTTAAAGTGAGTTACCAAGTTATAATTTTTAATTTTCAATTTCCTTCAATGCCTTTTTAGGTATATCCATTTTATTCACTTCTTCATACGTAGCCACATGGGCTCCTTTATGAGTGATTTTCAAATATTTGTCTAGCTTTAAAGTTTTTGCAGCTGTGAAAGTTATATCTCTACTTTCACCATATTTATTATAAGCATTTTGTGTGTATCTAACTCTATCATATTCGAGAAATTTATCAGGCTTTTTTGTTTTTACATAACTATTTTCTTGTTTCACTAGGGGGTTAATTTGATCAATTATGCCGGCAATTTCTCCCTCTTGCTTTTTTCCATTAGATACTATGTACATGCCTATTAGTATTATTGCTAAACCTAGTATTACAACTGGCATTAAAATCAATATCTTTTTCATTTAAAATCATTCCTTTCGTTATATAAAATATTTTATCAATCAATATGAATTAAGTGTACTTACAATATTGTTTTCTTTTTTCACTTAAAATTCAGTTGGATATATAAACTAATATAGTTTTAACCATACTTTTTAAATAAATAGAAATATTCTAAGTAATTATTTTCGTAAAAAATAAAATATTGTATAATATAATCATCAAAAGGAGGAGATTTTATGCTAGTCAAAAAAAATACATTAATAATTCAAATTAAAACTAAAACAACAGGAGGAATAAATGATTAAATCAATCAATTGTATAAATTTGCAAACAATATATGATTGAAATCTTACTTTTAATCATTTATTCCAATAAGGAGTTATAATGATTAAAAGAAGTTTAATTATTCCACTTTATATCAATATTTTTTTGGCATTTACTGGCATAGGACTAGTCGTTCCAAGTTTACCTTTAATAATTAAAGATTTATCTATAACTGGAAATGCTTTTGGAGTACTTATTGCAGTTTTTTCTTTTTTCCAAATGATTTGTTCACTTATAATTGGATACTTTTCTGACAAGTACCCCAAAAAGCACTTTCTATCGTTTGGATTGTTATTCTATATAATTTCAGAATGCTTATTCGGGATAGGTATGGATTTTTATACACTCTTTGTTTCCAGAGTATTGGGAGGCATAAGTGCTGCCTTAATGACTACATCTATTATTGGCATTATCGGAGATATCTCTGATGAAAAAAATCGTGATAAAAATTTCGGCACATTTTCAGCTATAACATCATTAGGCTTTATCATTGGACCAGGTATAGGAGCGTTGTTTTCATCAATCCACATAAGATTACCTTATTTTATAGCTATGGTAATAGGTATGATCATGTTAGTTATAAATTTAAAGTTAAGTATTCCACATATTAAAAATGAAGATGTACCAAAAAATAAAAATTTCAAAATAAAATTCAAAGACTTAAAGCTATATTTATTACCTTCTATAATTATATTTTTATTAGCATTTGGACTAGCTGCTATAGAAGAGCTTTATCCATTATACTTAGTCGATAAAGCTGCGTTTACATCTATTAATATAGCTGCCGCGATTATAGGTGGATCTTTACTAGGCGCTTTCACTCAATATTTTCTATATCCTAAAATTTCAAAGTATTTGAGTGAACTTTCGATCATCACTATTAGTTCTATGTATTCGATCGTCATATTATTTAGCTTGTTATTCTTAAATTCTGTGATATCCCTCATATTAATAAGTTGGATTATATTTATTGGATTTGATATCATACGCCCTACTATAACAGTGTATCTATCAAAATTAGTTCAAAACAAACAAGGTTTAGCAGGTTCAATAAACTCTACTTTTACCTCTTTAGGTACTTTAATAGCACCAATTATTGCTGGTTATTTTTACTCTCAAAATATAAATGCACCAGTTTATCTTGCTATGATTTCTATTGTCTTAAGTATTCTTACTTTGTTCATTTTTCCTAAAAAGTAAATACTGGATAATTAAAAAGGATAGGCATTCATTTGCCTATCCTTCTGCATTAAATCCAAAATGACCTGCTAGCTTTTCTGATTCGTAAAAAGTAGTTCATTTTTATATTTCTTTGCTCAATATATTTTTTATCTTTTCTTTAAAAAGTGGTGTATAAATATAGCGATAGCCTTTTAAAGTTGGGTGTGCATCATCAGCAAAAAGTGTATTATCATATTTTATTTGTTCATTTGCCCATTGATTGCCCCAAACATCTAAAATTTCAATATCCCATTTTTCTTTTAGTTTATATAAATTATATACCAAAAATTCATAATAAGGATCTGCTTTTCTAATACAAGTATAAAATAATATAGGCGTATCCAAGGTTAATTTAGCGTAACTAATAATATATTCCATTGCGCCAATTGTTGTTTCTACATCAAAAGCATTATGATCATATTCTTTTTTTATTTCACCTACATATTTATTTAACCTACCATCATTCGTTGATAACTGACAAATCAACAAATCAAATTTGTTTTTACTTAACTTCTCTTTTTTTATTCTTTGGACATATGAATTTTTTTCTGTTCCTGCCAAACTTGTACCCGAAAGTGCTTCTTTCGTTGTGTTCATATGAGATTCTATATTTAAAAATTCAACAAATGAAATCCCATGAGAAGCCGCACCATATGTAATTGAAGAACCTAAAAAAAGAATGTTTTTATCAGCTAAACCATCTTCTCTTTTGAAAAATTGGGAGTTCGGTTTAAAACTACTTTTATTGCCTTTTCGTATATCATTAACAAAATTTGTCACTGCAGAAGCTAATTTCCCAACAATATACACGCTAATTAACATTATTACCTTTTTCAATTTTATAGCTCCTTTTGGACATTATCATATTAAATTCTCAAATATACATTTTAATTAGTTAGGTACATTGAATTACTAATTTTCATGATATTATAACTTGATTATGACAGAAAGTTTACAGTCTAACTGTATGCATAAGTCAATGAAAAACAACTCATGATATCAATATTTTTTATATTTCACATTGATAATCTTATTTAAGTATTCAATTTTATATAATTTAATCTTTTTAGTTCAAAAGTTCTACGTCTATTGAAATAATATTACTCACATTGATATATCTACCACTGTCTTTTAAGTAAAAGTATTCATGTTTCTTAATTGCTTTTTCAAACCTTTTTAAAGCCAATGCTTCACTAATTTCCCAAATATTTTCTACATACTCACGAAACATATTTCCATCGTTCGTTTTTATTTTAAAAACAAAAATTTCGTCCATCTATATTCACCCTGTGTAAGTATTATAAATTAATTATCCAACTAATTACTTAGCATTGCAAATTAGATACATTCCTAAATCGAAATACATTTTTACAATAACTTAATTGCTTTCAAAAATAATGCACAAGCACATAGCATATAGATTTTTAATAAAACAAAAGCCCTCAACCGCAATGGGTGAAGGCTCGGCTATGAAGACGCTGGGAGTTCGTTAAAGCGATTAACTATACATTTTTATAACTATTGCTATATCAACGTTTACATTGTCTTGATGCTGTAGTGTAAAATATTAAAATTGCAAAAACAAAAGAAATTTGTGTACTCTTAATGTATTCGTTCCCGCATGCAAGAGTTAATTACTTAAATACTTAATAATGTTATTAATCTGTTTCTTTAAATCGTTCTTGAGTAGCTGGCTCAGCACTTTTTTCTTCGGTTGTATTTTCAGAATGTTGCTCTTTTTTTATAGACTTCCCAATTGTACGTTTTTCTTATGTATTTTCAAGAGTCGTTCCTTTATTTTTGTCCACAATTACTTATGCTTAAGATGCCTCATTTTGACCATAAAAAGGTGTTTCTATGTAATAGTGATTTTCGTCACTTTTGCCTTTGTGATGTATTAATCACTCTTATTAAAAAATACTTGATTTTCCGTTTATAACTTTTCATTAGCAATTGTTTTCGCTTGATTGATAGTTAATTTTCCACCTTAATCATGTGACTTATCATCGACATTTTGTTTGTTATGTTTTGAATTACTTTTATAATTTTCATTCGACTTTTTATGGTCTTCATTGGATTCATTTGAATTCCTCACATCATCCAGACTAATAAAATCACATCCACTCAAAAAAATTATAGTTACCAATGCTGAAATAAACAAACTTTTAATTTCACAATAAACTCTTATCTATATTCCTAGTACATATAACTTAGTAGAGATGTTTTTAACATAAAATACATAATTAAATATTAATATCCAAAATATTTATATATAACATATAATATTAATCCAATGGTTGGTCCACCAATTATTACCATAACCACAATACACCCAGTATCACCCAAAGCCCAATGCAATATTTTAAAGATTACTAGCCAAAATACAACAGTAACAACGATCCCTATAAGTAATATCAATAACATAGTAAAAATTCCAATTAAATCCATTCTATCCTCATTACTACTCCTTATACTGTTTTAAAATTTAACAAAGAATATTGTAACATTCTTTCACTTTCATTCAACAATAATGTTATTCAAAAAATATAATGTCCTATCATTAATTATTTACATATTATTTTTCACTATCTAAAATGATTACAATTTTTAAATCTGCTATTCTTCTTTAGATTAATAACTTTCGTTACATATCCCATCATACATTAAGTTACTTAATATATATTTCTGACATTTACTCTGTAATACATCGGGCAATGAATTTACGTATAGTTTTCGCTTTATTAAATAACCATAAGCATATTCACAAATATTAAATTTAACTATAACCTTTTGTTATCACTATTTTTTAGGTATAGTACAATTAAGTTAATAATTTATTTTTAAGGGAGAGCATTAAATGAAAAAGATTTTATTTTTATTATTAGCAAGTTTCTTAGTATTAGCAGCATGTGGCAATAAAGAAGAAAGTAAATCAGATGATAGTAAGGAAACAAAATCATCAAGTAATAAGAAATCAAATGATGAAAAGAATGATATTAAACAATCTTAAGATAGCAAAGACAAATCAAATGATAGTTCTAATGATGAAGTAACAAAACAAAATGAAATTAATGAACAACCTGTTCAATCACAAGAACAAGTGATTACACAAAAGCAACAGATGACACAACAACCTATTCAGTCGCAAGAGAAAGCAGAACAATCTGAATCTGAACAACAACAAAACTCACAAGTGGCTAATAAAGAGCAATCAAATGTACCTGCTGGTGACGCAATGTTTGGTGAATATAAAGAAGATGGTACTTATTGTACAGTTGGTGGTTGTTTAACACCTGAACAACAAAAAGACCAAGAAGAAGCAAATTATGAAGAGATGGAAAATCAAGGATATTCTCGTGAAGAGTACGATGAAATTCAGAATAAAGCTGCAGAATTACAACAACAAAGAGACAATGGAGAAATTTCATCAGAAGAATTTACGGATAGTTATCTTGAATTATATGATTGATAATCCTATTTAACATATTTTTATATGGGCATTAAACTATGCTCTTTTTATTTTAACTCCGCAATATCCTTCAAACTAATTCTATTTAATCCATTTCATTCATATAAATAAAACAATTGTACATAGTCATCTACTTTGCGAATATATCCTTCTATATTTTTAATATATCCACTTTCATAATAACTAATAATCACTTCTGAATCATTAAGCATTTCGAACGTTAAAGTTTATTCAATTCATATAGTTGATCATCGCTAAATAAAGACTTAACTATTTTATTCTGATCTTCAACATACTATTCTAACATTTCATACTTTTCGAGCATAAACTTGAAAAGATGTAATTTAACTAATCCATGTTCTTGTAGTATTCGTGATTAAGATATTCACGTAGTGTTTTACGATAATCAGTTTCGTTTTTATAATTATCTGGAGTCATAGTATTACCTCAATAAATATTGACGGAACACTTGTTATTATATGTAAATAAAAAATAACCACCCATTGACATGTGTGAGTGGCTTATTAGAAAGACAAAAATATTCAATTAACTATACAAAACATTCATAAACTACGATTATTTCTAATTTTCATTGCTTTAATAACTATGTATATTGAATTTACACCCATTATAAGAACGTAAGGTATTAATATAATCAAATTTTCTAATTGTGTAATAAAAATAAGACCAAATAAAAATAAAATATTTAACCAAATAGATATAAAATAACTTGTGTCTAATTCAGGATTTATCTTCACAAAATCACCCATTCTTTAAAATTTCAACATAATTGCTTTATTGACATCGAGCTATGAAACAATTTTATTTTAACACAAAAAATAAGGCTAGCACATAAGTGTATATCCTTGATAATCAATCCATTACCCTATCAAAGCTTGTTGTACTCTCTTATCTGATACTTCAAATATACGTCCCACCATGATAATTTAATAATCTGTTGTACTTTATATATCACAGTTGTTGTTCAAGTGACCTAATTAAATCACTTAAATTTCTATTTTATAAAAATGTTCAACTACAGGAAAAGGTTCATAATAACAATGCAATAAAGACTTCCAATTATTATATTCTTCAGACTCACGAAAACCTATTGTATGATCTTCTAATGTTTCCCACTCAACCAATAACAGATACTTACCTTCTTCTTCAAAACATTTATTTAACGAATGATTTATATAGCCTTTCATTGAACTAATAATACTAGAGGCTTCTATAAAAGATTGCTCAAATTCATTTTCCATATTCTTTTTAACTTGTAACATCGCTCCTTCAAGTACCAATGCAAAATCCCCCTTAAAATATATTTTGAAAGAAATTAATACGATTTCCTTTTATTTTAACCACTTTTATATCATTAATCTATTTTGCTTTATTCCAATTGCTTTATTGACGTTGAGCCTCGCAATAATTTATTTTAATGATAGCATAAAAAAATAGGGCAAACACATAAGTGCTTACCCTTCTACTATTTTATCCAACACCCTATCAAATACTTGTTTCACTTTCTTATCTGATACTTCAAATANNATGACAATTTAATAATCTGTTGTACTTTTTAACATCACAATCTTTATAAACTGCTGTAATACCTTTTACAATCGTTCCTAAGTTCATATCTTGAATTTTTTCCATATCATGTGATTTATTCTTATAAGTATCTACCATATTATGATAATTACACACGTATCTTTCTAGAACAACTCTCAATAAATTTCAAAATTTTTATACATGAAAAAAGCCCTCAACCGTTGTGGTTGAGAGCTCGGATATGGAGACGGCGGGAGTTGATTATAGCGATTATCTATACATTTAAAAATCGCTATAAGTATTGTCAAATCAACGTTTACATTGCATTACTAAGTCAGTGTAAAATGTTAAAATTGCAAAAACAACATATTTTTGGGGCAACATTTATGTATCTATTCCGTATGCGTGAGATTCCTATTTTTTTGATTTTAATTGCAACTCACATGATTTACAATATAAAAACTGTCTGATTTTTTATACAGAAATATAAAAATAACCGGTATTAATAGAGAAAAAAATAAGCCTATTTGCTCCAAAAGATTCCCATAAAAATTTCTTGAGCCAAATATAGCTACAATAGATAATACGCCAAAAATTAAAACCACCTTTATCATTTTTTAATAAAAACTTGTTATCTCTTTTTATTATTATTTCGCTTTTAGTCTATATAAAATACAATGTTTTTTCATTATAAATTCACAAAAATAATATATATACAGCTGTTATTTATATGATACCATTAAATATGTAATATTAACCTAAATCTACAAGTTATTTCGAAAAAATCATCAAATATTTTAAAGTTGTAAAGGGTGCATATATTTGAAAATTAATAATTGTCCTAATTGCAAAAGTAGTAAGATTAAATTTATTAACAATAGAACATTACTATATCTCAATTTACTAATTAGTTTCATTTTCTTGTTTGTTTTTATTTTTAACACAAATTATTTCTCTAAACATACATTTTTAATTATATTATTTTTATTAACTATACTGAATTTATGGATTCTCTACTTTAAATTAGGACGTTACTATGTTTGTAACAATTGCGATTTTACATTCAATTATCAAACTAAAAGTGAACAAATTATAGAATACTATGATGACACTGAAAATTTAAAAGATGATACCTTTTTAAATTTCGAAATTCTATTTAAAGTTTTCAAAAAACAATTTTCTGCATATTGCATAATTTGTTTTCCGTTAATCATAATATTTTCAGTTTTACTAAATAGTGATATGGATAGTTCTATATTTATTTTAATTTACATATTTATTTCAATACCATTAGGAGCAGCTTTAGTTTGTATACTTTCTCTAGAATCTGAAATTTCAATTGCACGTAGCTTAAAATTAAGTAGAAATGAGATCGATTTCAAACAAGTATATAGTTCGCTTGCTAAGCTTCTTACTCTACTCACAACATTTTATACAATTGCTTTCACTAGAATTAGCCATAGAGAGATATTCAATTTTGATATCTTTTTATGGACTAATATATTTATTTTTACAATTGCATTAAGCAATTTCATTTTAGAATTCAACCATTATAGAAACTATTAAATCCGTTAATAAAACA
The DNA here is from genome assembly GCF_017892545.1 of Staphylococcus sp. GDY8P67P. Taxonomy (NCBI): domain Bacteria; kingdom Bacillati; phylum Bacillota; class Bacilli; order Caryophanales; family Staphylococcaceae; genus Staphylococcus; species Staphylococcus sp. GDY8P67P. The sequence goes on along the minus strand of NZ_JAESLH010000019.1, from coordinate 212 downwards.
AAGAATAAATATATATTTTTTCAATTTATTAATATCTATGTATTTGTTTAACATATATGAATCTGACATTCACTCTGTGCTGCATCGAGAAGTGAATATGCATATCGTTGTTCATTTGATGTTCTATAATTATCAATACATATTTCAAAAAAGCATCCCCTATTTATATTTAACTATAGTAGTATTGATTTATAAGTCAAGTCCAGACTCCT